>NZ_JALVTW010000005.1 GCF_027023985.1 Persephonella sp.
GACAAATTCTGTCTTACAGCTTTTTATAGCCTTCGTTCAGTATGTTTTGCCTCTAATTGTAGGAACCCTTTGGATTTATTCTTTGCTGCTATTTATCAAATACAAAAAGGAGGGAATTTAAGATGAGATTCTCAGATGTAAGACTTTATGAGAAATGGATTAGAAAGCTTGAAAATGGGAAAACAAAAGAGGTTATAGATGAGCTAAAAACTCTTGCTGAAATCAGGAAAAAGAGAAAAGAAGAAAACAAAAAATACAAACTGACATCAGGCAAATGAAAAATTCCGTTTTATATATAAAAGCCTTGTTAGAGGGGTAATATGAAAACGGTTGAGAAAGATAAAGTAGTAGAAAAAATAGCAGTTATCTCTCTAAAGTATTTGAAAGAACTTGAGAAAAGAGGCATTATAAAAATCAAAATAGAAAAAGGAGTAGTAAGGGTAGTCAAAGCATGAAAGCAGTTATATACGCAAGATACAGTTCTAAAAATCAGGACAAAAAGTCTATCAAAGACCAGGTTATTCTCTGTCAGATAGAGGCAGAAAAACAGAACGATGAGGTTGTTGCTGTTTTCTTTGATGAGGCTAAAAGCGGTCTTTCAGATGATAGAGAAGCTTATCAGCAAATGCTTGAGTATGTAAAAAAGCACAGGATAAAGAAAATATATACATACCACACAAGCAGGATTTCAAGAGATACAGCAGAAATAAAGCTAAGAGTAAGGGAGCTTAAATATATCTATGGGGTAAACATTATATTCGTTTCACAGGGAATATCTACTGAGCAGGAAAATATAGAGTTATTATTATCTGCAAACGGTATAGCTGATGAACAATATGTAGAAAGCATTAGAAAAAACACATGGAGAGGTTTATATGGCAGATTGCAGCAGGGAAAGGCTGTATTTGCTCCTAAGTTTGGATACAAACTAAAGGACGGAGAACTCTACATAGACGAAAAAGAAGCAGAAATAGTCAAAGAGATATTTGAATTATACATATCAGGAAAAGGTTTTAAAGAGATAGCAAGAATACTAAACCAACGAGGTATTCCTTCTCCACGGGGAGCTAAATGGTCTTTAACAGCTGTAAGGGAAATAATCACAAATGAAATATACAAAGGCGTAATAGTTTGGAACAAATACCAGTATCGTAAGATACCAGGATTTTCCAAAAGGAAGAAAATACCTAACCCACCAGAGCAGTGGATAAGGATTGAAAGACCAGATTTACAGATAGTTCCTGTGGAAATCTGGGAAGAGGCTAACAGAAAAAGAGTATCAAGACAGCGACAGGACAACAGCAAAAACAGAGTAGGATACACTACCCTTTTAGGCGGATTTATCAAATGCCAGTGTGGAAGTAATCTAATAAAACATTCTAAGGTTTCATTCAAATGCAGACAGGCTTTAGTAGGAGCCTGCGATATAACAGCAAGTTTCAGAGAAGATATGTTGAATACCCTTGTTATACACGCTATAAAACAGCATTTAATAGAAAATAGAGAATTGTTTAAAGAAGAACTGGAGCATCAGCTAAAAGCCTTATATTCTAAGCAAAAAACAAAATCAGATATAGAAAAAGAAATTGAAACCTTAAACAAAAAACTCCAGAGCTTCCTGGAGATATTTGAGGAAAATCCAAGCAAAACCATAGCCAAAAAGATACAGGAATACGAAGAGCAGATAAGACTTTTAGAGCTGGAACTTAAATCTTTTGAAGAAATAGAATGTGTAGAAATTGACGATGGGGTAATAGATATACTCCTTGAGCAGATAGACAATGTCCTAAGTATGGATGTATCTCAGGCAAGGGAAATAATAAAAAATGTACTTGAAGAAGTCAGAATAGAAAAAGATAAAATAGAAGGCTTTTACTGGATTGAGTATAGATTTAAGAACCCGTTTAGAACCTACGACCGTAAAATCAATATGGTTGCGGGGGAGGGATTTGAACCCTCGACCTCCGGGTTATGAGCCCGGCGAGCTACCAGGCTGCTCCACCCCGCGCCAATGGGATTAATATTATAGTCAAATTTTTAAAATATTCAACCTAAATGGTGGGCCCGGCAGGATTCGAACCTGCGACCTACGGATTAGAAGTCCGTTGCTCTATCCAGCTGAGCTACGGGCCCGTAGCCACTAAAAACCTATTCATTTTCCAAAATGGGAAAAAATAAGTCGGAGTGGCAGGACTTGAACCTGCGACCCCGTGCTCCCAAGGCACGTGCTCTGCCACCTGAGCTACACTCCGAAAGACAGGAGAATAATATAATAAATCTTTAGGACGTTGTCAAGACTTTTTTAACCTTTCTATAGATTTTTTGATATCTTCCATTGCAGTTTTAGAATCTTTGAAAGACTTTACTTTAACCCATTTCCCTGGTTCAAGCTCTTTGTAATGCTCAAAGAAGTGTTTAATTTTATCAAGGGTGGCCTGTGGCAAATCATTAACTTCTTTTATATCGTCAAATGTTTTATCTAATTTTGAAACGGGAACTGCTATTATTTTTGTATCTATCCCTTCCTCATCTTCCATTTCAAGCATTCCTATAGGTCTGCTTCTGATAACACTTCCTGGAGCAACAGGCTGAGATGATATCACCAAAACATCTGTTGGGTCTCCGTCCTCTGCCAGTGTATTTGGAATAAATCCGTAATTAAATGGATAATACATTGCAGTATAAAGGAATCTATCAACAAAAACAGCACCGCTTTCTTTATCTACTTCATACTTAATGCTACTTCCCTGTGGAATTTCTACAACTACATAGATATCTTCAGGAGGATTTTTTCCTGCAGGTATTTTAGATAAATCCATTTCCCAACCTCGCTTTTTTCTTTAATTATAACAGATTTGTCCTTGCTTAAACTATATATTGGAAATAGTTTTTATTCAAAAAGGGAGTTATAATGAAAATTATTCAACTGCCCGAACCTGTTTTGGACAGTAATTTTTCCATTGAAAATGCTCTGCTTAAAAGAAAATCCATCAGAGAGTTCTTAAAAACTCCATTTACATTAAAAGATATCTCACAACTTTTATGGGCTGCTCAGGGAGTTACCCATTCTGAAGGGTTTAGAACAGCTCCTTCAGCAGGTACTCTGTATCCTCTTGAAATTTATGTGGTTGCAGGGAATGTCATAGACCTTGAGTCCGGAATATATAAATACAATCCTTTTAGCCATGAAATATTAAAAATAAAAGCAGGAAATTTCAGAGAAGAGCTATTCCAGGCAGCACTTGGTCAAGAATGGGTGAAAAATGGTGCTGTATGTTTTGTAATAACGGGGGTTTACAGTAGAATTACAAGGAAATATGGAAATAGAGGGATAAGATATGTTGATATGGAAGCAGGACATGCTGCCCAAAATCTATTATTACAAGCAACTGCATTAGATATTGGATGTGTTCCTGTAGGTGCTTTTTATGACAATCTTGTTAGAGAAATCCTCGGTATAGGAACCGAGGAATTTCCCTTATATCTTATCCCTGCGGGAAGATACAAGTCTGTTAATTTTTAAACTTTAAATCAAATCTATCAAGATTCATAACCTTATCCCATGCTTTTACGAAATCTGATATAAACTTCTCCTTATCTGATGCATAGACTTCAGCTACGGCACGAAGTTCGTTGTGATGGCCTATTATCAGGTCAACCCTTGTAGCTTTCCATTCTTGCTTACCTGACTTTCTGTCATAGCCTTCAAAAAGGTAATGATTTTTATCTACAGGCTTCCACTCTGTATCCATATCAAGAAGATTAACAAAGTAATCATTTGTTAAAGTACCAGCTTTATCTGTCAATACACCAGTGTCGTCAAATCTATAAACAGCTCCTAAAACTCTCAATCCTCCTATTAAAACCACCATCTCTGGCACTGTTAAAGTAAGCAGATTAGCTTTATCAACTAAAAGTTCCTCAGCTTTTGCTTTTGAAGGGTCTTTTATATAGTTTATAAATCCATCTGCAAATGGCTCAATGGCTTTGTAAAATTCTTCTTCTATATCTTCTTGCCTTGCATCCACTCTTCCTGGCACAAAAGGAACAGTTATTTTAAATCCAGCTTCTTCAGCAGCTTTTTCTGTTGCAGCACTGCCTCCAAGGACTATCAAGTCGGCGATAGACACCTTTTTCTTATCAGTATCAAACTCATTTTTTATCTTTTCATAAACGGATAATACTTTTGTAAGTCTTTCTAAATGGTTTACTTCCCAATCTTTAAAAGGAGATAAGCGAATCCTTCCGCCATTTGCTCCACCTCTTCTGTCAGAATCTCTATATGTGGAAGCAGAAGCCCATGCTGTATAGACAAGTTCAGGAATCTCTAAACCTGAGGATAGAATTTTTTCTTTCAAGACTTTTATATCGTTTTCTTCTATCAGTTCGTAATCTCTTTCAGGCAATGGGTCTTGCCATATATATGTTTCTTCTGGAACTTCTGGGCCAAAATAACAGCTTTTTGGGCCCATATCTCTATGGGTTAGCTTATACCATGCCAGTGCAAAAGCTTTTTCAAACTCTTCCGGATGTTCAAGAAAATACCTTGATATTTTTTCATATTCAGGGTCAAACCTTAGTGCAAGGTCAGATGTCAACATCATAGGTTTGTGCTTTTTGTAAGGGTCATGGGCGTCTGGGAGCATTTCCGGTGCATCTTTTGCGACCCACTGATATTTTCCTGCAGGACTTTTTGTAAGCTCCCATTCATACTCAAATAAAAACTTTAAGAAATAAATACCCCATCTGGTAGGAGTTAACGACCAGACTATTTCAAATCCTGAGGTAAATGTGTCAGGCCCTTTTCCTGTTTTATAGTCGTATTTCCATCCAAGCCCTTGTTGCTCAACAGGTGCAGCATCTGGAGGAGGACCTAAATACTTATCAGGGCCTGCACCGTGGCATTTTCCAAATGCGTGTCCTCCTGCAATAAGTGCAACAGTCTCTTCATCATTCATTCCCATTCTTCCAAAAGCCTCTCTTATCTGTTTTGCTGAGGCTAAAGGGTCTGGATTTCCCTCTGGACCTTCAGGATTCACATAAATAAGACCCATCTCTGTGGCTGCATATGGTTTTTCAAGTTTACCATCTTTATATCTTTCTTTTCCTGAAAGCATTTCATGTTCAGGACCCCAGTCTACAGATTCATCAGGTTCCCAGATATCTTCCCGTCCACCTGCAAAACCAACAGTTTTAACTCCCATAGATTCGAGGGCAACATTTCCTGCAAGTATAATCAGGTCAGCCCATGATAGTTGTTTACCGTACTTTTTCTTTATAGGCCATAAAAGCCTCAACGCCTTATCCAGATTTATATTATCCGGCCAGTCTATTCTTAGTGGAAATCTTATAGCACCTGACCTTGCTCCACCTCTACCGTCAAAAACTCTGTAGCTTCCTGCACTATGCCACGCCAATCTTATAAAAAGAGGTCCGTAATGTCCAAAATCTGCAGGCCACCAGTCCTGAGATGTGGTCATTAGTTTTTCTAAATCTTTTTTTAACTGGAAGTAATTAAGCTGATTAAACTCTTTTACATAGTTAAAACCTTCTCCATAAGGATTTGATGTTGAACAGTTTTGCCTCAAAGGCCTTAGATTTAATCTTTCTGGAAACCAGTCTGTAATCCATCTTTTCTTATCCATTTTGCTACCCTCCTAAAATTTTAGTCTATATCAATAATAGTAATTATTATTAATTAGAAAAGCAAGACAAAAAGGAGGATATTTACGCAAAGTAGAATTTAAACGGTTTTTTATAGGCAATACTATTGGATATTCAGAGATTAAATGGATTATGGAAATTCTGAATAAATAAGGAAAAATGGCTCCCGAGGAGGGATTCGAACCCCCGACCCGGCGGTTAACAGCCGCCTGCTCTGCCAGCTGAGCTACTCGGGAACGCTGGATGGATTAAATAATATATCAATACAGGTGCCTAATGTCAAGAGGTTTGAACCTCTTTTAGACTTTCAATGATTTTCTGGACTTTTTCTGCTTTTTCTTTTAGCTCCTGATAAAGCTGTTTTTCTTTCTCAACAACATGTTGTGGCGCTTTTTTCAGGAAGTTCTCATTGGAAAGTTTTTTCTCTGAGATTGATATAGATTTTTGTATATCCTGTAATATTTTCTCCTGTCTTTTTATCTCTTTTTCCACATCTATTGTGCCAGCAATATCTATATATGCTTCTCCTATCTTTGATACAGCTACTACCGTATTTGCCGGACGTTGAATATCTGTTGATACCTGAAGGTTTTCTATTTTTGCCAGAAGTTTTAATGCCGGTTCCATAGAGGAAATTAATTTTTCAAACTCTTCTGTTTTAGGCTTAATGTAAACATCGAGTCTTCTGGATGGTTCAATTCCAAAATCTGCCCTGACATTTCTGATAGAGACAATCATCTCTTTTAGAGATTCAACAAGCTGTTTTTCTTTCTCAAATTTAAGTTCTTCGTCTACTTCTGGATATGGTGCCACAGGCAGATATTCTGCTTCTTTAAATGGTAGTTGTTGCCATATTTCCTCTGTAATAAATGGCATTATCGGGTGGAGCATCTTCATAGATTTGTCCAGAATATAAACAAGTGTTGATAGTGCTGCTGATTTTTCCTCGTCTGAACCTTTATAAACCCTTTCCTTAGAAAACTCCAGATACCAGTCACAGTATTCATGCCAGAAAAAGTCATAAAGCAGATTTGCATAATCGTTGTATCTGTATTCATTTATATATTTCTGGGCTTTTTCTATTGTTTCCTGAAGTAAAGAAAGTATCCATTTATCCTCATAAGAGAGCTTGAGGGATTTAACATCCTGATACACAAGATTTTTGTTGTTTTCCATATTTGTAAGAACATATTTTGAGGCATTCCATATTTTGTTGGCAAAATGTTTATAACCTTCAATTCTTTTTTCAGAAAGTCTTATATCTCTACCTTGTGCTGCCAGTGCTGCCAGTGTAAATCTCAGGGAATCTGCCCCGTATTTTTCAACCATATCCAGTGGGTCTATAACATTGCCCTTGGTTTTGGACATTTTTTCTCCTTTTTCATCTCTAACAAGGGCGTGGATATAAACATCTGAGAATGGTTTTTCTTTCATAAAATGCATTCCCATCATTATCATTCTGGCAACCCAGAAAAAGATAATATCAAAGCCTGTTACCAGCAATGATGTTGGGTAGAATTTTTCAAGGTCTGGTGTGTCCTCAGGCCAGCCTAATGTTCCAAAAGGCCACAGTGCAGAAGAGAACCATGTATCAAGGACATCTTCTTCCTGTTTTAAATTTCTGCTTCCGCATTTGCGGCAGGAAAGGTCAATGAAGTATCTATTTTCAAGAATAAAATCTTCTATTATGCTGTATTTGCCGTTATTTTCTGTAAAGAAAATTCTTCCGTTTTTGCAGTTTCCGTAAGCATGGTCGTAAAGCCAGCTTTTTAATCTTTCTTTATCCTCTAAGATATCTTCTTTTCTAATTCCGTTTAAAACTATGTTGTAGATGTATTTAATCTCATCCTTATGTTCCTGATAGGCGTTATATACATCATTTTCATCAAATGTTTTTCCTATATATCCATTTACGTATAGGTAGAAAACTGCATGGGGAACAAAGCCTATTTTCTCTTTATCTGGAGTATTTTCAGGATTCATAACAGGGATTTTTTTGTATGTCTTTTCAAGGAATTCCTTAAGGGCTTCTTCTGTTTTAAGCTCAGGTATTTCTGTGTTAAATACAAATTTTTCATAAAATTCTAAGTTTGTTTTGTCCGGCTGGTTAAAGTTTTTGCCGTATAGATAGTTTTTAACTTCTTCAAATGAGAAAATCTGGCTAATTCTTGTATCTCCATACATATTAAAGATTACTTTTTCAGGAATAGACTCAAAAAGTTCATCTGAAAAGACATTTACCTCTCCACATTCCTGACAATACCATACGGGAATTCTGTGTCCCCACCATATCTGTCTGGATATACACCAGTCCCTAATCTCATACATCCAGTTAAGGTATGTTTTTGTCCAGTTTTCAGGGATAAATTTGATATCCCCACCTTCAACAACTTTAATGGCAGCTTTGGCAAGTTCTCTTGTGTTTACAAACCACTGGACAGAAAGATATGGTTCAACTACTGCACCTGAACGCTGGGAATGGCCTACGTTGTGTATAATATCTTCAACTTTTTCCAGTAATCCAAGATTTTCAAGGTCTTTAACTATCTGCTTTCTTGCTTCATATCTATCAAGACCTTTGTATTTACCTGCATTTTCATTCATTACGGCAGCTTCATCCATGACAATGACCATAGGCAGATTATGTCTCTGGCCTACTTCAAAGTCGTTAGGGTCATGGGCAGGGGTTATTTTTACGGCACCTGTTCCGTATTCAGGGTCTACATAATCATCTGCTATTATAGGAATCAGATTTGAAACTTCTTTGCCATCCCATGTTGTTCTTTTTTCAGGTGCTAAGGGAAGTTTAACCTTTTTGCCTATCAGGTGTTTATATCTCTCATCCTCAGGATGAACTGCAACTGCTGTGTCACCAAGCATTGTTTCAGGTCTTGTGGTTGCAACGACGATATATTCTCCAGTTTCCTGTCCATTTTCATCAACAACAGGGTATTTTATATACCAGAGATTTCCTTTCTCTTCTTCATACTCAACTTCAAGGTCTGATATGGCCGTTCTGTCTTTTGGGTCCCAGTTTACGATATAAGGAGCTTTAAAAATAAGACCTTCTTTGTAAAGCTTTGAAAAAGCTTCTCTAACTGCCCTTGCAAAGCCTTCATCGAGGGTAAATCTCTGTCTTGTCCAATCGCATGAGGCACCAATCTTTTCTATCTGTTTCTTAATTGTGTCCCTTGCAACAGGAACCCATTCCCAAACCTTTTCTATAAATTTTTCCCTTCCTAAATCAAATTTGTTTATTCCTTTCTCTTCAAGCTGTCTTGTTACTACCCACTGGGTTGCTATTCCTGCATGGTCAAATCCAGGAAGCCAGAGTGTGTTATACCCTTTCATCCTTTTGTATCTGACTGATATATCCTGAAGTGTCATATTTAATGCATGTCCTATATGAAGTGAACCTGTAACGTTTGGTGGAGGCATCACCACTACAAAAGGCTCTTTATCACTTTCTATATCAGGTGTAAATAAAGCTGATTTAAGCCATTCTCCATACCATTTTTCCTCTATTTCTGCCGGATTATACTCACCGAGTGACATGGGATTCCTCCATTTTTGTTTTAAACCTAATTATTATAGCCTATAGGTGTGAAAAATCAGAAAAGGTTATAAATCCTCAAGAAATCTTTGTAGATACTGCTGGCGAAGTTCATTAAACATATCAAGGAGATTTGATATCTGTCTGTTTTCTTCCCTGTATTCCTTCAGCAGATAGGCATATTTTTCAAAATTACTACTGATATCCCTGAATATATCCATATGCCCCATTAAAACCTGTGAAGGTTCCTGATATGGACTTAGTTTTTCAAACTCCTGTTGCAGAACTTCGCCAAAATTTATATTTAGATACATATATGCGTTGTAATAATTGAGTTTTCCTGCATTTATATAATCCTGCTCTTTAAGAGGTCTGTTAGCCCGATTAATCCACTCTGTAAACAGACCAACAAGTAAAAGGGCAACATCACCTTTTGTTTTGTAAACTCTGAAAGGGGTGCTTTCCACAACATCTATAAGATAAAGGGGAAGCCCTCTGTAGTAGAGGGCTAAAACCTGAGATATATAGTTTAAGATTTCATCTGCAACAGCGATATTCTTTTCTGAGGATACCTTTTTTAATGCATCCCTGAACGTTTTATAAAGTAAATCTTCTCCTTTCATTTCCTCCTGTTTGCTCTTGCAAATACTTTTAGAGGTAATCCCCAGACCTTTGTAAAGTATTCACCTGCTTTGTGGTCAAATTCATCTTCAGGGCTGTATGTTGCCAATTTTTCAAAGTAAAGCCCGTTTGGAGATTTTCTTCCAACTATTTGGGCATTTCCTTTATACAATTTAAACCTGACTACGCCGTTTACAAGCTGTGCTATTTCTGAGGTGAATGCATCTAACGCTTCTCTAAGTTTTGAAAACCACAGTCCGTTGTAAACAAGGTCTGCATAAGGCTGTGCTACATGGGTAAGTTTGTAGTGGTATGTAAATCTATCTAAAACAAGGCTTTCTATTTCATCATAGGCTTTTATCAGAATAAGCCCTGCAGGAGATTCATAAACTTCCCTTGATTTTATTCCAACAAGTCTGTTTTCAACCATATCTATTCTGCCAACGCCGTGTTTACCTGCAATCTCATTTAAGTCCCAGATTAACTGCCACAGCTGGTCATATTTTTTGCCGTTTATAGCCACAGGCACTCCTTTTTCAAATTCTATCTCTATATATTCTGGAGTATCAGGTGCATTTTGGGGATTAACTGTGATTTCGAATGCATCTTCAGGTGGTTCCTGCCATATATCCTCAAGGGGTCCGGCTTCTATTGCCACACCCCACAGGTTTCTGTCATAGGAGTATGGTTTTTCCTTTGTTGCCCGGACAGGAATTCCATGTTTTTTAGCATATTCTATCTCTTCATCCCTTGATTTAAATTCCCAGTCCCTTACAGGTGCAAGAACTTCTATATCCGGGTCAAGTGCCCATACTGATGTCTCAAATCTAACCTGGTCATTTCCTTTTCCTGTGGAACCGTGTGCTACATAATGGGCATCATATTTGTGTGCCAGTTCAACAAGTTTTTTTGATATAAGAGGCCTTGATAATGCTGAAAGCAATGTGTATCTATTTTCATATAAAGCTCCACTTCTCATAAGGGGAAGGCAGTATTCCCTTGCAAACTCTTCCTTAATATCATCTACAATTGCTTCAACAGCTCCTGAAGCTTTTGCCTTTTCCGGAATTTCGTCAAGTTCTTCTCCCTGACCAACATCTGCAGTATAGGTGATTACCTCAAATCCTTTATCTGTAAGCCATCTAACAATAACAGAAGTATCAAGTCCTCCTGAATAGGCTAAAATTACTCTCTTTTTCAAGGATTTACCTCCAGATTTAGTTAGAATTTAATTATATCAAAAACGGCATATAATTAATGGTATGGTTGAGGATATTATCAAAGTTTTGGAAAAAGGGGATATAAGCACTGCCTTAAAAGAAGTTAGAGAGAAGCCCTTTCCTGAAAATCTCCTTGCCGAAGGAATTATTTACTACCACACCGGAAATATAGAAAAAGCAAAACAATTACTTCAAAAATATATAGATTCAGGGAGAGAAGATCCTGAGGCTTACTATTATCTGGGAAATATTTTCATTGAGGAGAAAAATTTTAAAAAGGCAATAAACTATCTAAAAAAAGCTATAAAAATTAAAGAAAAACCTGAGTATTTTAATGATTTAGGATTTGCATTTTTTAGCCTGGGAGATTACGAGAATGCAATAAAAAATTACAATAAAGCACTTAAGTTAGACCCTGACAATCCTGTTTTTTATTACAACAGAGCCCTTGCATACAGGAAATCAGGTAATCTGGAAAAAGCCATAAAAAACTATAATCGGGCAATTGCACTTAATCCTGATGACCCTGATTATTATTACAATCTGGGTATTGTTTACAGGCTAACAGGAAACCCTGAAAAAGCGATATCAAGCTACCAGAAGGCAATAAAACTTAATCCTGAAAATGAGAACTACTGGAACAATCTGGGAAATGCTTATTACGATATAGGAGAATATCAGAAAGCTATAGAAGCTTATAAAAAAGCAGTTGAGATAAATCCTTCATATTTTCTTGGCTGGCAAAATCTGGCAAATACATATCTGGATATAGGAGATTATGAAAATGCTATAAAAGCTTTTAAAAAGGCTCTAAAGTTATACAAATACTGTGCAGACTGTTATATGGACATGGGAATTGCATATAAAGAACTTGGAGAATATGAAAAAGCATTAAAGGCTTATGATAAAGCAGTTGAAATAGACAAATCCCTTAAAGCAACGGCGATTTACAACAAAGCCTGCCTTTTTGCTTCAAAAGGTGAAAATCAAAAGGCAAAAGAGTATTTAGAAAAGGCTTTTGAGCTGGATTCATCCTTGAAGGAGTTTGCAAAAGAAGATAAAGATGTTAAACATCTTTTATAATTCCTGAATTCCCCGTGAAACTCTGGCACCTAATTTACTGAGTTTATAATCTATATTTTCATATCCCCTGTCCAGATGGTATATATCGTATATCCTTGTTGTTCCTTCTGCTATCAGACCGGCTATTACCATTGCTGCACTTGCCCTCAGGTCTGTTGCTTTGACCTCTGCCCCTGATAGTTTTTCAACGCCTTTTATAATGGCAGTTTTTTCTTTTATTTCTATATCTGCCCCTAATCTTTTAAGCTCCGGCACATGCATAAATCTATTTTCAAATATATTTTCTGTTACTGTGGAAGTTCCTTTTACAACGGATAAAAGGGTCATAAATTGTGCCTGCAGGTCTGTTGGGAAGTATGGGTATTCTTTTGTTTCTATATCTACAGGTCTAAGGCTATTTTCTGGTTTGAATATAAACTGAGCTTCCCCAATTTTTACAGGGGTTATTCCTATCTGTTTTAGTATCTGATGAACAAATTTTAGATATTCTTCAGGGTATTTATCAATTATAATTTGACCATCAAATAATGCAGATAAAACTGCAAATGTTCCTGCTTCAATTCTGTCTGGAATTATGCTGTGTGTGGTTCCTGAAAGTTTTTTGACACCTTTTACATAAATGGTGTCTGTCCCTTCTCCTTTTATATCCGCACCCATTTTTTTCAGCATTACTGCAAGGTCCACCACCTCTGGTTCTTTTGCAGCATTTTTTATAATCGTTTCCCCTTCTGCCAGAGCAGCTGCCATCAGGATATTTTCTGTTCCTGTAACTGTGATTTTTTCAAAGTTTATCTCTGCTCCTTTTAGGCCATAAGGGGCTTCTGCGTATATATATCCATGTTCAACCTTGATTTTGGCACCCATTTTTTTAAGGGCTTTCAGATGAAGGTCAACAGGTCTTGTGCCTATTGAACAACCTCCGGGAAGGGCTACTTTT
>NZ_JALVTW010000006.1 GCF_027023985.1 Persephonella sp.
AATTAAAAGCAGCGTTGGCACAAGACTTGCCGGGCAGAGAAGAAGAAATCACGGAAGCTTTAGCTTGGCTGGGATGTATTTCGCATGGGATAGGAGAAAACCGTAAAAATACGTGGAGAATTACAAGAAAGGGTATGTTAGAGGCCAGAATATATAAACCCAGGAATTTACTTGAAAAAATTCAAAACAAACTTTATGGGCTTAAAATTTAGTCTGACCTAAAACAAAAAATCTTAATAAATAGAAAACAGGAAATTAAAATTGGGGGAGTATATATCTTATTGGATACCCACAAAAGCGCCAATTGATCCACGGGCATTTAGAAAAGGCAAAATAGAATTTTTCTCTATTTCTGAGCCACAGAAAAAAGAGCAATATAAAATCGATATTGAACTAACAACAGATGATAACTCATATCCTAAATTTATAAAAATAGAATTTTCTGGAAAAAACAAAATAGCTGCTAACCTTAAAATTAAAGACTTTACGAAAGAAGGGGTTCTTATATGTGAGATTGTATACATAGATCCTAAAATTAAAGGTGCATTAAATAGGGCTATATATCATGGAATTAAAGAGTTTTATCATGAGCATGAGTATCATTCAGAAGATGAAGATTCATTAGTTATAGGATATATTTCATCTCAAATACCATCTTACAAAGAAATAATAGAACACTATCTCTTAATATATAGAAACAAGCTATATGAACAGTATGAAAGAATACAAATTTTTCTAAAAGATATTTTATCAAAACAAAGTTTTATCCATCTTCTAAGAGTTTTTGACAAAGCTAAAAAATTAGAAGAAACTTATACACAAGCTTTTGGAGAACTACAGTATGCAGAATATCTTATTACTTTAGCAAGAAAGGAAAATATAAACTCACCCCTTTTATCCGAGATTGAAAAAATTTTGATAAGAGCAGATTATGAAATATTTACCATACAAAACTCACGAATTTTGACATTAAAAGGGATTGTATATTCTTCAATTATAGCCTTAATAATCTCTACTCTTTATTTTCTTTTACCTCTTGTATTGTAAACTTTTAAAAATCATAATTATGAATAACCCTATACAAAAGATTTAAAGCAATTGGGAGTAATTATGGATATAATCCAAAAAATTAAAAATGAACTCAAAAAGGCCATAATTGGTCAGGAAAGAATGATAGACAGTCTTTTGATAGCCCTTATCACAGAAGGGCATATCCTTATAGAAGGTGTTCCGGGAATTGCCAAAACCACAGCAGTAAAAACACTTGGGAAAATTCTCAACCTTGATTTTAAAAGGATACAATTTACTCCAGACCTTATCCCATCAGACATTCTGGGAGGAGAGATATACATAATAGAAAAGGATGAATTCAGAGTTAAAAAGGGTCCCATATTTACAAATCTGCTTCTTGCTGATGAGATAAACAGGGCTCCTGCGAAAGTTCAGTCAGCACTGCTTGAAGCCATGCAAGAAAGACAGGTAACAATTGGAGAAGATACATTCACCCTTGATAAACCATTTATGGTAATGGCAACACTGAACCCTATTGAAGAGGAAGGAGTTTATAACCTGCCTGAAGCCCAGCTGGATAGATTTTTGATGAAAGTTGTGGTTGATTATCCGTCTGAAGAGGAAGAATATCAGATTCTAAGGCTTGTGACAGCACAGGAAGGAATAAGGAATGAAGGTGTTCAGGTAGAAGAGCCACAGCAAGTTGCATCAAAAAAGGATATTATTGTCCTGAAAGAACAATTAAAAGAGATTCATGTTGATAAAGAAGTTGAAAAATATATGGTTGAATTAACAATGGCAACGAGACAGCCTGAGAAATACGGAATAGATAAAAAGCTTATCAGACTGGGGTTAAGCCCAAGGGCAACTATAAATTTATATAAAGTTTCCAAAGCTGTAGCCTTACTAAATGGAAAAGATTATGTATCACCTGCAGATGT
Source organism: Persephonella sp. (assembly GCF_027023985.1). Taxonomy (NCBI): domain Bacteria; kingdom Pseudomonadati; phylum Aquificota; class Aquificia; order Aquificales; family Hydrogenothermaceae; genus Persephonella; species Persephonella sp. Next base: position 1,953 of record NZ_JALVTW010000006.1, read on the forward strand.
GCTTTTATATCTGAAGGACGTTTTCAGACATAGATTTATGGTTTCTTTCTATGCAGAAGCCGAAGGAATAACCACAGACCATATCATAGATATGATAGTTGAAAAAGTCCCTATGCCTTAAAGTTAAAAATGATTGAAAAAAGCAAAATTATATCCTTAAAAGCACGGCAGAAAGTTTTATCCTCTCTGGAAGGTATTCACAAAGCAATAATATTTGGTGAAGAAGATGATTTAAAGAATATCAGAGAATACACTTATGGGGATAACGTCAAAAGGATAAACTGGATAATAACAGCAAAAGAAAGAAAGCCCTATGTTGTGGAACGGGAAGAGCTAAAAAGCCAAAATATAATTATTGTTTTGCTTTTAGACCAGGAAATGCTTTTTAAAAATAAATTAGATAAACTTTCAGAGATTTTCGCCATTTTAGGCCATTCAGCCTTATATCACAAGGATAAGCTACATACCTATATTTTCACAGATAAAATGGAAAAATATTTTCCTCACAAAAACTATCCCCAACATATTACGGATATCCTTGATTTTATTTATTCATTAGATATTAAGGACAAAAAGATTAATACAGAAAATATATACAGATTTTTAAACAGACACAAAAGGTCTTTGATAATACTAATAGGAGATTTTGTTTATCCTATAAATATTTTAAATATTGCCTCAAAGCATAAATTGGCTGCAATCTGTGTAAGGGATAAAGATGAAGAAAATCCATCTAAATATACAGGTTTTCAGCTTAAATCCTTTGATAACAAAAGAAAAATTCCCCTTCTTGTATGGCCTATGGTAAGGGTCTATAAAAAAAATCTGGAAAAACTTGATGAAAATCTAAGACACCAGATTGTCTTAAAGAGAATTCCTTTTCAAAAAATATTTACAGATGAAGACCCATTTATAAAACTGAAACTAATGTTCAGGTGAGTCTTTGCTATCATCAAAAAATGTCAGCTTTTCAGGAACTTTTTCTATATATATTGACTGGCTTGGATATGCAAAAGAAGAGCCATTTTTTTCAATAATTTCCATAATTTTTAGATTTATATCCTCTTTAATTGCCATATACTCAATCCAATTTGCTGTATTTGTAAAGGCATAAATAAATATATCCAGAGAGCTATCATTAAATTTATCAAAGAAAACCAGCAATGTCTGGTCTTTTGCAATTCCCGGATGATTTTCCAGCATTTCCTTTATATCTTTAACTATTTTCTTAATCGTCTCTCCGGGGGTATCATAAACAAGGCCTATAGTCATCTTAATTCTTCTTATATTCCTTCTGGAAAAGTTTTCTATTGGGTTATTTGCTATATACTGGTTTGGAACTGTTATCAGGGACTTTTCAAATGTTCTTATTTTTGTTGTTCTCATTCCAAGGTCTTCAACTATTCCTTCTACACTGCCTACCTTTATCCATTCTCCTATTTTCAGGGATTTATCTGCAAGAATAGTCAAACCACCGAAAAAGTTAGCCGCTGTGTCTTTGGCAGCAAGGGCTATAGCCAGACCACCTATTCCAAGGGATGCAATAAGAGCTGTTACATTAATGCCCCATTCCTGAAGGATAGCTAAAAATCCAATCGTTATGATAAATGCTTTTGTGGCTTTTATAAGAAATGAACCGATTTCTCGGTAAAGTTCTTTCCCAAATTTTTGGGAAAACTTATATATATCATCTGTAAAAACATTTATACCGTTATAAAAAATCCAGAAGACCATAATGATAAATAAACTACGGACAAAATGCTGGAGTATATCTGCCCTGAGATTGATGATATCAAGGGCAAGCCAGAGGCCAATTACAACAAATAAAAATCTCAGGGGACTTTCTATCATAAGGAGAAGCTTGTCATCAATTGATGTTTTTGTTCTGGAGACTACTGTCCTTATGCTTTTAACGATAATTGCAGAAAAAAGATTTTTCAGAAGTAAGAAAAACAGTAAAACAATAAGGGCAAGAGCCCATTTGTAGAGGGGTGTTCCCAGAATAACCTGATTAAGTATCGTATTTATATTGCTTAAAAATCCATCCTGATTCATAGTTATTTATTATATCCTGATTTCTTCAAGGGAAGTTTGGGTTAAGACTTCTCCTTTATCCTTTCTGGCAACAACAATATTTTCAAGTCTTACGCCACCTATTCCTGGAATGTATATGCCCGGTTCAATGGTAAAAACAGTGTTTTCAAGGAGTCCATCTTCATTATTTTTATATATCCGTGGAGGTTCATGGATTTCTATTCCTACCCCGTGACCTGTGGAATGGATAAAATAATCACCGTAACCATACTTATCTATAACATTTCTTGCGGCAAGGTCTATCTCTTTTATTGGAATTCCGGCTTTTACCTTGCTAAGAGCTTCTAAATGAGCTTCTTTTACAATCTGATAAATTTTTTCTATTTCAGGGTGAACCTGTCCATAGAATACCGTTCTTGTAAAATCAGAACAATATCCCTCATATATAAGTCCCATATCTATCAGAACCGGACTGTTTCTTTCAATTTTTGTGTGTGATGTTTCATGATGGGGAACGGCAGAATTTTTTCCTGTTGCCACAATTGCCGGAAAGCTTTCATCTGTTCCACCTTCTATGAATATCTCATTTATTATTCTTCTTCTCAGGTCTAACTCATCTGTGGCTTGTGGTATCTGGGTTAGTATTTTTTCAAAGATTCTATCGGTTTTATGAACTGCTTCCCTGATTATTTTTATTTCTTCCTCAGTCTTCTGAATTCTAAACTCATCTAAAAATCCTGAATAGCCCTTAAGCTCTGTTTTCAAACCTTCTTTTAGAGCCTTATAAAACGATATTGTGACTCTATCTTCCTCAAAGCCTATTTGATTGCCGCCATATTCATTGAGAATTTCTTGTAGATGCTTTATCTGGGGTTTTCCTCCTTCTCCCAGTTGAATAAGGTTCCATCCTTTGAGCTTTTCTTTTGCAGCTTCAAAATACCTACTATCTGTTATAAAAAATTTTTCTTTTTGGGTCAGTAATACGTAAGCATTTGAGGATTTAAATCTACTTAAATAAAACACATTAGGCCTGCTTGAGAAAAAAAATGAACCTAAATTTTCCTTTTGTATCTTATCCTGAATTTCTTTTATTTTCATACTGAACCTCCTGATTATGCAGGAAAAATTTTAGCATAAGGTTGCATTTTAGGGGATAATGTATTATCATAATGTTAGTTAGTGTTTACTAACGATGCCCTGCTGGAGCCATCCATATTGGGGGAGTGTTCTCCCCCTCTTTTTTATGCTTAAATTTGAAATCTTTCCAGAGTAGCTATCTACAGAACAGGATAATTTCCATCAAAACAGGCTGTGCAGAAACCTTTCTGACGGTATTTATTTGCTGACCTTATCATTCCTTCCAATGATAAGTAATAAAGACTATCGGCTCCAACATAATCTCTAATTTCATCGATAGTTTTATTGGCGGCAATTAACTCCTCTTTTGTGGGAGTATCAATCCCATAATAGCATGGGCTGATTACTGGAGGTGAACTTAATAGAAGATGGATTTCTTTCGCACCGGCTTTTCTAAGCATATTTACGATTTTTTTGCTTGTTGTTCCCCGGACAAGGGAATCATCTATTACAATGAGCCTTTTGCCTTCAACCACCTGTCTGACAGGATTTAGTTTTAATCTAACGCTTAAATCTCTTATAGACTGGGTAGGTTGTATAAAACTTCTTCCAACATAATGGTTCCTGATTAAGCCTATTTCCAGCGGAATACCGCTTTCCTCTGAATATCCTTTCGCTGCCAGTAATCCTGAATCTAATACAGGAACCACATAATCAGCATCTACTTTATATTCTCTTGCAAGGGTTCTTCCCATTTCTTTTCTAATTTCATAAACCCAGTCCTGAAAAATCATACTATCCGGTCTTGCAAAATAAACAAACTCAAATATACATTTTTTTGGTTCTTCTGTATGTTCAAGAGGGAAATAAGATCTCATTCCTGCATCATCAATAACCAGAACTTCTCCGGGTTTTATATCCCTCAGATATTCAGCATCAATGATATCAAATGCACATGTTTCTGAAGCAACAAAAAAGCTACCTGATTTATTTTTACCAAGTGCAAGAGGTCTAAAACCGTAAGGGTCTCTGATTGCTATAAGCTGCTTTTCCCTAAGGATAAGCAAAGAATATGCACCTTTTACCTTAGACATTGCGGAGAATACCAGCGGAAGAAAATCTCTATCATTTTTATGGAGCATTATGTGGGATGGTGGTGGTTCTTTAGCTTTTGCAATCAAATGGACAAATACTTCTGTATCAGAGGTAGACCTGAATATTGCACCATTTTTTTCAAGTTCTTCTCTTATCTGGCCGGCATTCACCAGATTACCGTTATGGGCTATTGCAAATGAGCCTCCATAAAAATGGGCAAAGAATGGTTGTATATTTTTGGGATCTGAACCCCCTGATGTTGAATATCTAACATGGCCTATTGCAAGGTCACCTTTTAGTTCTTTCAAGTCTTTATCTGAAAAGACTCTGGTTACAAGGCCTTCTCCCAGTTTAAGATTGATATCATATCCATCTGATACAGCTATACCTGCTGCTTCCTGACCTCTGTGCTGAAGTGCATGTAATCCTAAAAAAGTCATATATGATGCATCTGTATTATTGAAAACTCCAAATACTCCACACATTTTCCTGACCTGCAGTTTATTTTGAAAAAATTTTAACAGAAATAGGGGGAGTAAATCCCCCTTTTAGAGCTATTGAACAGTTTGTATCCATTTTTTCATCAGGTGACCGTTTCTGAATATATCAATATGAGGATTATCCATTAAAGAAGCCACAATCAGAACTTCCTCATTTGCAAACACCATAGACCTTGGGACAAATACAAGATTTTCAATTGTATAAAGGGTTTTACCTGTATTTATATCTCTAACTTCAACAGATTTATCACCTTTTCCAAGGGCGATCTCATCTTTTTTAGTTGAAAGTGCTGCAGAATAAACTGGATATCCTGCCTCTATCTTTTTAACTATAGATAAGTCTAAACCAAGGATGTTTACTGTTCCATCAAGGGATGAAGTAACTATATTTTGTTTGTCTCTGCTGGCTGTTAAAGATGTAATTTCTTGAGAATGAACTTTTTCTGCTTTTTCTATATTGTCTGAGCTTGTATCAAACGCTATAACATATCCATCTTTCGTTCCAATATATATTTTTCCAGCAGCATATTTTCCACATGCAGGCTGATGTCCTATATCTTTTTCTCCTTTTAAAGCACCTGTTTTCAGGTCAGCAATTTTTATTTTTCCATCTTTTGTTACGTAATAAACTTTTGTATTGTCTTTACTAATTGCAATTATTACAGATTCCATTGGATACATTTTAGACATAACAGGGAAGGTGGTCTTCATATTCCATACAAGGATTTTGTCAACTTTTTTGTCTTTCAGTTCAGATGGAAGTGCATAAGCCAGTTTCCTAATCGGTTTAATACCTGCAACATACTGTCCATTTTCAGATATACCGTAGTTGATGAATTTATCAAAGTTTCTTACGTCTTTTGGATCATATAAAGAAATTTGAGGTTTAAACTCCTTAATATCCCAGAAGTATATTCCTGCTTTCCCAAGTGTAACCAGATATTTATGGTCCGGTGTAAAGTCAACAGGTCCATATGCCTGTATAGGTGGAAGCTGAACAGGTTGTAATGTGTATTTTACTGTAAACTCATCACCTTTCTTAAGTTTCAGCACAAAGGAATCTACATAACCATCTTTTTTGACTGTTATTTTATGAATTCCTTCGTCCAGTTTAACTGTTTGTGGAAACTGGCCTATTTTTTTGCCATCTATGTATAAAATTGCATCTGAAGGCTCGGCTTTAAAGTGGAGAACAGCATGTTCCATATCAACAAAAAGTTTTGTTTCTTTACCGTATTGGATATTAACTTTTCTGGAGGTTCCTACTGAACCTAATTTAAGAACAATTTCGTGTTCCCCAACATCTATTTTATCTTTGAAAGGTGTTTTTCCTATAGGGTTTCTACCCTCTAAAACGATTGCTCCTTGAGGTTTAGTATCTATAACAAGTAATCCTTTTGGTGTTGGTTTGAAAGAAAGTTCTGTTATATGGTCAAAATAAACCCATACATCCTTTTTCCTTTCCATATCAAATGGAGAGGTAGCAACTTCTACAGTGTATTTACCTTCTTTTAGTTCAATTTCCAGAGGTGTTTTGCCAACATGTTTTCCATTAATGTAAACATCTGCATTTGGAGGTTCTTTAATAACAAGTTTTCCTTTTCCTTCGCATGATGCAAGGAAAATTGCGGCTATCAAAAACAAAAAAACGGATAGGGCTTTTTTCATCTCCAACCTCTCTTTTGGATTTTTGGTTAGTAAAAACTAACAAAATTATACTATAATATACTATAATATTTTAACGCCTGTTAAATATTTTTGGAGGTAAAGTTTAAATGTCTACTTCAGTAAACTCTGCACCGGCCTGTCCACAACCATCATTTATGGAAACCCATAAATTTACAGTTTTAAGGAATACTGTTTATATCTTCGTTATATTAATGCTTATTATCATTCCTGTTTTAAAAATAGCCAAAATTGACCTTGCCCACGATGAAGCATGGATTTTTGGTCATAAAGTTCCTGTGGAAGATGGTTTAATGCCTGTAATTTTATCTCTGGGGTTTTTTGCAATTCTGGTAATTGTTATGAACCTTTTTAACGGAAGAGTTTTCTGTGGATGGATATGCCCTGGAGGATGGGTCGCCGAAATACAAGATGTAATTAGAAAAAGAATGTATAATCCAAGGTCTTCCACTTTAAGTAAAATTGGATATTATGGTGTATCCCTAATTACAGCGGTTTTATTCCTTGCCTTGTTTTTTAACTGGGTAACAGATTTAAGGGTGTTTTTCTACAGCACTAATCCTATGTTCCCATGGCTTTGGGCAGCATTTTTATCTGCACTCGTAGTTGTTTATTTTGAAGTTTTCATAGGAAAAAGATGGTGCAGAACTTTTTGTCCAACAGGAATTTATCAAAAAATCACCCCTTATCACCATAAAGTAAAACCTACAATGGCACCTCAGTTTAATTTGGCAGATTGTGGCACATGTAAAGAATGTATTAAAAACTGTCCTATGGCACTTGATCCGAGAAGAATGGCTTATATAAACGATTTTTATAAAGGAATTCAGGCTTGCATTGTTTGTGGAGAATGTATTGATACCTGCAAACAGGTAATGCTTCCTCAATGTAAAGAGCCTCTTATGACATGGGTAACTGAACTTCCTGAAAGAGATGCTGATTTTATCTCAGGAAAAGTTAAAAAATCTTAATAACATTACACTCCCTCCCAGAAGGTAGGCCTTTCTGGCCTCCTTCTCCTTGATTTAACATTCCTTTCTGATTTATTATTTAAAAAAATTTACAACAGGTTTATTTGTGGACAGAGAGCTTGTTATTATTTCTTCTAGAAATCTTTATTTATATGTTATTTATGAGGATAAGGAACCTGTTGAAGTCCGTGTAGAATACAAAGACCTTGTGAGACAGTCCGGAAATATCTATAAAGGCAAAATAAAAAGAATTGTTCCTGCCATGAACGCAGCCTTTGTTGATATCGGTGAAGAAAGGGAAGCATTTTTACCATTAAAAGATATTAATAACTGTCCAAAGGAATTAAAAGTAAATGAGAATATAATTGTTCAGGTTAAAAGGTCAGCAGTTGGCACAAAAGGTGCAAAACTGTCCTGTAAAATAGCTATTCCTGGTAAATATCTAGTATTAATTCCTGATAATCCTTATATATCAATTTCAACGAAGATAGAAGATCCTGAAGAAAAAAACAGAATTAAAGAACATATTAAATGGCTTTTGGAGCCATTTAATGAAGAAAATCACGGGTTTATTATAAGGACTTCTGCTGCTGATGCTTCAGATGAGGCAATAATTGAGGACTTTCTTTCCCTTAAACAACTTTGGAACAATATTTCAAAATCTGCAAAAAACAAAAAAACACCTTCGTTGCTCTATGAAGAAACCAGCAAAATTTACAGTATATTGAGGGACTATGCCGGTAATTTTTCCAAAATAATATCAGATGATATAAAAAAGCTAAAAGAAATTAAAGAATATCTGAAAAAGAATTTCCCTAACCAAAAAATAAAACTGGAACCTTACAGAAAAAGAAAGGTTTCTTTATATTCTTACTATCAGATAGATAAACTTATCCACAAAATACTAAACCCATATGTCTGGCTTCCAAATGGTGGATATATAGTTATTGAGGAAACAGAAGCCCTTGTGTCTATAGATGTAAACAGTGGTAGCCACTGCAAACACAAATCCCTTGAAGAAACTGCATATCATACTAATTTGGAAGCAATTAAAGAAATTGCTAAACACCTGAGATTAAGGGATTTAGGCGGAATTATTATTATTGATTTTATAGACATGAAAGACACAGAAAGGAAAAAATCCTTGATAGAACAGTTCAAAAAAGAAGTTAAAAAAGATAAAAGACCAGTAAAAATAAAAAATTTTACTTCCCTTGGGCTACTGGAACTTACCCGGAAAAAGCTTGAGGAAAGCCTTATAAAACAGTTAACAGAGATATGTTTTACCTGTGGTGGTCAAGGATTTGTCAGAAGTAAAAATTTAATACTATTTGAAATTGAGAAAAAAATATCTGAAATGAAGCCTTTTGTAAAGCTGAGAATAAAAGTAAATCCGGCTATTTATCGTGCCGTAAACAACCTGATAAAAGACCTGAAATTAGCAGACAGAATTGATATACTTTCTGATATTAATATAAATGTAAATAAATTCAGTATAGAGAGAGTGGAATGAAAAAGATTTTTACTGCAATATGCGCTGCAGGATTATTGTTTTCCTGTGCAGAAAAACATATAACCAAAGAACAGGTTCTTCCAAAAGGAATTCAGCTTTATAAAGAAGGCAAATACGATGATGCAAAAGATTACTTAAAGGAAGCTATCTATAAAGCTGAAAATATGACCACAACAGATATAATGCAGGCAAGATATATGCTTGCCAATATATATTACAGAGAAGAAAACTATATAGATGCCATTGTGGAATTTGAGGAGTTTTTATCCCTCTTCCCAACTGCACCTCAGGTTCCGGAAGTTCTTTATAAGCTGGCTGTTTCCTATTTAAAAATATCTCCTTCACCTGATAGAGATTTAACATATGTAAGAAAAGCCTTAGATAAAGCTGAAGAGTTAAAAGATGAATATCCAAATAGTCCTTATGCTAAAAAAGCAGATGAAATCATTAAAAAAGCCAAAAAGATGGAAGCAACCCATCTTATTGATATAGCAGATTTATATGAACATCTTGGAAAGTATTATTCTGCTGCGGTTTATTACAACATGGCCTATGATGATTACACAGATTTTATAGACAAAGAATATGTTATTTATAAAATCGGATATAACCTTCTAAATGTTGACAAACAGTATGAAGAAGAAATTCAGGAGTATAAACAAAAAATAAAAGAGCTTGAGGAAAAAATACAGCAAGAAAAAGATATTGAAAAGAAAAATGTCTTAATCAATAGAAAAGAACTTCTACAAAAACATGTTGATAAATTGGAAGATAGAATTCAAAAAAGCAAAAAAAGAGGCATTACTGTTCTAAAACATATGCTAAAAGAATTTCCCAATACAAAATATAAAGATGGTATAAAAGATTTATTAAAAAACGTTAAGGAGGGATAAACCATAGATACCAAAGAAATTTTAAATGAAATCATACAGGCAGCCGAAGAGAAAAAAGGAAAAGATATTGTTGCTCTTGAGATAGGGAAGGTGTCCCCAATAGCAGATTATATGGTGATAATATCAGGGGACGTGCCTGTTCATACCAAGGCTATATGTGACGAGATTACACACAGACTAAAAGAAAAAGGAATTATTCCTTCCCATATTGAAGGCTACACAGAGGGCAGATGGATAGCCATAGATTATGGTGATATTATGGTAAATATCTTTATTCCGGAGCTTAGGGAATATTACAACCTTGAATGGCTATGGTCTGATGCTCCTGTGGTTTACTCAAATAAGGAAGAAGAAAAATGAGTATAGGAGTATTTGATTCAGGTATCGGCGGACTTACAGTTTTCAAAGAAATTGCAAAAGAATTTCCACTCGCTGATATATATTATCTTGGAGATACTGCCCGTGTGCCCTATGGAAACAAATCTCCTGAAACTGTGATTAGATATTCCCTTGAAGCAGCAGGTTATCTGGCAGGATTTGGAATAGAAGCCCTTATAGTTGCCTGTAATACAGCATCCTCTTATGCAATAGATAAACTAAGGGAAAATTATGATTTTCCTGTGATTGGAGTAGTAGAGCCGGGAGTTGAAATAGCCTTAAGACATACAAAAAATGGAAAAGTTGGAGTTATAGGAACACAGGCAACAATAAGAAGTAATTCTTATAAAAACTTATTAGAAGAACATAATATACAGGTATTTCAAAAACCCTGTCCATTATTTGTTCCACTTGTGGAAGAAGGTATCACAGAAGGGGAAATAGCAAGATTAATCGTAAAAGAATATCTTGATGAGCTTATAGAAAAAGGAATTGACACCCTTATTTTAGGTTGCACCCATTATCCGCTGCTTAAAAACACTATTCAGCAGCTTTATCCTCATATTTCTATTGTAGATTCTTCACAGGCTATAGTTGAGTTTCTTCATGGACATAATATTGTTTTTAAAGGCACAGGAAAAAGAAAAATATACATAACAGACGAAGCCGAAAGCTTCAAAAAATTCAAAGAAATGCTTGTCGGAGATATTCCTGTTGAAAGAATAGACCTTTCTCAGATTTGCAGTCTGTAAAATGGCCAAATTAGACATAACCTTAAGGGACGTAATTCAAGAGATACCACCAAAGTTTATCCAGATATTAACAGGTAAATCTGCTACAAAACTACTTGATACATCTCTACCGGAAGTAAAAGACAGAAGAGTTGATT
>NZ_JALVTW010000007.1 GCF_027023985.1 Persephonella sp.
TAGAAGAACTGGTAAATAAAATAGTAGAAGAAGCAAAAATGGAATATGAAATGTCAAAACAAAAGAAAGAAAAAAAGGGTTTTTTAGACAAAATTGAGAACTTATTCATTAAATAAGCACAAATTAATCCTTGATTTAAGTCATTGATAAAAATCTAAAATTGTCTTTTTATTAAAAATAATTATTATTTAAGCTTTGGAGGAAAATATGCTTATTCCAATAGAACAGCTACCAAGGGTAGCACTTGAAAGAATGAATAAAGTTCATGAAAAAGAGATAGAAATTATGAATGAACTTTATCAACTTCTTCAGGAGTATGAAAAAGGTGAGGTATCTATTGAAGATATAGATAGGGCTTTTAATGAATTTCTGGAAGACGTAAAGTATCATTTTTCTTCTGAGCAAGAGATGATGGAACAGTATAACTTCTTTGCTTATCCAATGCATAGAGGCGAGCATGATATGGTTTTAGGACAACTTCAAAACTTGCAGAAAAACTGGGAGAAAAACAAAAATCCAGAAATCATAAAAAGCTACCTTGAAAATCAGTTTCTCCCGTGGCTTATAAACCATATTCAGACCATGGATACTGTTACAGCACACTTTTTATCCCATTTTATAAGGGAATAGCCAGATAAAATTTTTGTTTTTAATTTAACGGATTTCTAAAAGTTATAAGATTTTATGATTTGGAATTTTAGAAATGAATTAATTATAAATTCTTTTGTAAATTTCTCGCTTTATAGTTCATAAATTTTTAGAAATAGCAAGTTTATAAACATTTTTAAGATTTAGAAGGAATTTTAGAACTTTATTCCTTCCTCCTTTAGAAGATTTTCAATATTAAGTTTTAAATTATCTATAACATCAATTGTGTCGTCCCAGTCTGTTATAATCCATCTTTTGCCTCTTTCTGCAACCCAGACTTTCTTATCCTGTGTAAAAATCCATATCACCTTTTCAACTCCGCTATCGAGTAAATCCTGAGTTTTCCTATGGAAGTAATCCTGTGGATTTTCAAATTTTCTAAGGTCTGCCTTAGTATCAATTTCTATAATAACCTTTGGAGGAATGGTTAGATATTTATCTGATATTTTTTTGAGTTTTTCTTTTTCTATTATTGCTATATCAAGGTTATACCAGCTACGTGGAGCAAATTTGTAGCCAATTTCATGACCAAAAACAAAATATTTTTTCTTCAGAGAATTGTAAATATAATTAGAAATAATCATTACTAAAAGTGCCTGTAATTCACTACTCCCCATAATTTCCTCCGTTGTTTTCTCCCCTGATATTACTTTGTCATAATCCCGGTAATAAATAGGTGAGCCTTTTCTCATCTCGTATATGAGATACTTAGGAATTCTTTTTCTTGTCTTTGTTTTTTTGTTCATTACAGCTTCCATAAAATTCACCTCTGTAAAAGGTTCTATAGTTAATTCTAATCTTTTGTTCAGATAATACAAGGATAACTTATTTTGATAAATAATCTTTAATATTCCGGGCTACTTTTCTGGGGATGCCTAATTTTTCCAGTTCTTCAACTTTTGCCATGGCAATTCTGTCTATGGTTTTATAGGTTCTGTATAAAATTTCTTTTCTTTTTTTGCCTATTCCTTTTATATTGTCCAAAACTTCTTTAAGTCCTTCTTTTTCCCGAAGTTTCCTATTATAAGAAATTGCAAATCTATGGGCTTCATCTCTTATAGTTGTAAATAATTTAAGCAGTTCCTTATGGTCAAACAGACGAACTTCCTTACCGTCATCTGTATAGATAATCTCTTCTTTTTTGGCTATTGAAAACACACGGAGATTTTCCAGCCCCAGAGCATCTTTTACGATTAGCCCTTGTTTAAGCTGTCCTTTTCCTCCGTCAATAAGCACAAGAGGAAGTTTTTCAAACTCTTTGTATCTTTTAAATCTTCTATATAAAACTTCCCTTAAAGATGCATAATCATCAACACCTTTGACGGTCTTTACCCTGAATCTTCTGTATTCTTTTTTATTCATCTCTCCATTTTCCCAGACTACGCAAGAACCGACTGTAAACTCTCCCTGCAAGGTTGATATATCAAATCCTTCAATCCTTTCAGGGAGTTGGAAGCCAAAAACTTCAGCAAATTTTTTCTTAATATCTGTTAAATCAATAAATGAAAAATTCCTTTCTATAAAACTTATTATCTGCTCCGGAATCTGATACTCAATCTGGACTTGTTTGCCTTTCTTGTTAGATAGCCATTTTTGTATATTTTCCTTTTCTGATAAAGGCTGGTTTGAGATTACTATTTCCGGAATAAAATTTCCCCGTGAGTAGTAGCCTGTAATAACTGCATCGTAAAAGCTATCTTCTAAGCCTTGTCGGGTGATATCTATAAAATTTTTTCCTACTATTCTGTGTCCCCTGATTATTACCAGCAAAACTTTATTTCCTGCAAAATAAAAAAGGTCTGCCTCTTCAAAAGGAAGTCCTAAAACTTCCTGTTTTTGCACCAGATTTTCCATTGCTGTAATCTGGTCACGAACAATCGCAGCTTTTTCAAACATCATTTTTGATGTATATTCCTCAATCCTGTCATAAAGCTGGTAGATAACTTTTTTCACATTTCCGGATAAAAATGCTTTAGCAGCTTTTACATCAAAGTTGTAATCCTTTTTTGAGATTTTATTTACACAAGGAGCAGAACAAAGCCCAAGATGATAATCAAAACAGACAATATTCCTTTTTGGTAAAGGGTCACAGGTTCTAAGTTTAAATAATTTATGAATTAAATCCTTCATAGCCCGTGCAGTTCTGGCAGGTAAGAAGGGCCCAAAATATTCCCCTTTAATCTCGCCGTATTTTCTGCTGATTAATACCGTTGGATACTCATCATCGGTAATGACCAGCATAGGATAACCGGAGCCGGATTTAAGACGGACATTGTATTTAGGTTTATACTGTTTTATAAGTTCATTTTCAAGGACGAAAGCTTCATAATCGGATTTTGTGATAATCCATTCTATTCTTGAGCTTTCCTCAAAAATCCTTTTTTCTTTCGGGTCTAATTTTAAATTCTGCCAGTGTCCTTTTAGACGGGATTTTAGATTTTTTGCCTTGCCTATATAGATATGCTTTCCTGAATTATCTTTAAACAGATAAACCCCCGGTTCCTCAGGGGCTTTATCTATGTATTTTTTTAGTATTTGAAAGTTATCAGAGGGCACAGCATCCTTCATCTTCTGCAAAGGATATAAGGTTCATTATTTCCTCAAATGAAGGGACTTTATCGCTTACATATTGAACCACGCCATATTGGTCAATTAGAATAAAGAAATCCTTATTTTCATCAAGGCCAAAATGTTTTGCAAAATCTTTTGTGGTTATCTGGACATAATCAATTAGCTTTACATTTGCTTTTTCAAACTCATCTTCATACTGTTCAAGCTTGTCATCATCAGCTTTATATATAACAATATGATATTTTTGTTTCAGGTCGTATAGATTTTTGCCCTTTATTCCGTCTAAAAACTCAAAGTAAGGAGCTTGACTACCAATTTTTGTTATCATATTACCTCCCTTTGCATATTTTGCCAAAGTTTATAATATATATTGGTTTTTACTTTATATCAAATTTTGAAGGAGAGATAATTGAAACAGACACAAAAAGCAGTTAGAAATGATGTTCGGAATATTGCTATCATTGCCCATGTTGACCATGGGAAGACTACCCTTGTTGATGCCCTTCTAAAGCAAAGCGGAACATTCAGGGAAAATGAGGAAGTAGAAGAAAGAATAATGGATAATATTGATCTGGAAAGGGAAAGGGGCATCACAATAATGGCCAAAAATACGGCTATTTACTACAAGGGTATCAAAATAAATATCGTTGACACACCGGGACACGCTGATTTTGGTGGCGAGGTTGAAAGAACATTAAAAATGGTTGACGGGGTTATTCTTCTCGTTGATGCAGCAGAAGGTCCAATGCCCCAAACAAGATTTGTTCTGCAAAAAGCCCTTGAAGCAGGATTAACACCACTTGTTGTGATAAACAAGATTGACAGACCTGACAGCCGTATAAATCAGGTTATTGATGAGATATACGACCTGTTCATAGATCTTGATGCCACAGAAGAACAATTGGATTTCCCAATTATTTATGCGATAGGAAAAGACGGAATTGCTAAAAAAGAGCTTGATGATGACAGTAAAGATTTAAGACCTTTATTTGAGGAAATAATAAACTATATGCCCCCTCCAGAATACGACCCTGATAAAGGTTTTCAGTTTTTAATTACATCTCTTGATTATGATAACTACGTCGGAAGACTGGCAATAGGCAGAGTATTTAATGGTAGTGTAAAAGTTAATCAGCAAGTTTCGGTAGTTAAACCTGACGGCAGAATAGTAAAGGGAATAGTCCGTAATATATATACCTATGAAGGTTTAAAAAGGGTGGAAACAAGAGAAGCAAAAGCAGGAGATATTATTGCTATTGCCGGAATTGATGATATCCAGATAGGAGATACAATAGCCGATGCTGAAAATCCAGAGGCATTACCACCTATCACAGTAGAAGAACCTACAATATCTATGGTTTTTTCTGTAAATGACTCTCCATTTGCAGGTAGAAGCGGGAAATTCTTAACCTCAAGACATTTAAGGGAAAGGTTATACAAAGAAACCCTTACAAATGTTGCCCTTAGAGTTGAAGATACAGATAATCCGGAGGCATTTCTGGTCAAAGGCAGAGGCGAACTTCAGCTGGCAATTCTTGCTGAAATGATGCGTAGAGAAGGATATGAGTTTCAGGTATCAAAACCGGAAGTAATCATAAAAGAGGAAAACGGGGTTAAACTTGAGCCGGTAGAAAGGGTTTTAATTGATATTCCTGAAGAGTTTATCGGAACAGTTACGGAAAAGTTAGGCGCAAGAAAAGGAAAAATGATAAATATGATAAACCACGGCAGTGGCAGAGTTAGACTGGAGTTTCTTATTCCTTCAAGAGGATTAATCGGTTATAGGTCAGAGTTCAAAACAGATACAAAAGGGGAAGGAATAATAAACACTATATTTGACAGCTGGCAACCCTGGTCTGGTGATATAAGAATTAGACAAAATGGTGCCCTTGTTGCTGATAGAAAAGGAGTTGCTACCCCATATGCTATATATTCATTGCAGGATAGGGGAATATTTTTTATTCCACCGGGAACAGAAGTTTATGAAGGAATGGTAATAGGAGAGCATAACAGGGATAATGACCTTTGGGTAAATATCACAAGGGAGAAAAAACTTACAAATGTCCGTGCAGCTGCAAATGATGAAAATATAAAAGTTGTGCCCCATAAAGTAATGGACTTTGAAAAGGCTATGGAATGGATAACAGATGATGAACTTATAGAAGTTACTCCGGATGCAATAAGAATTAGAAAAAAACAGCTTAGAAAACCATAATGGGCGAAATAGTTCAGTTTTTAATACCCTCGGTTTTGGGAGCTTTCATAGGATATATAACAAACTATCTTGCTATAAAAATGTTATTCCGTCCTTTTGAGGAAAAGAGAATATTCGGGGTAAAAATCCCTTTCACCCCGGGACTTATTCCCAAAAGAAGAAAAGAGATAGCTATATCCCTTGCAAAAACAATAGAAGAGCATCTTTTTACCACAGAAAAACTCCATAAACTTTTTGAAGAAAGTGGTTATAAAGAAAGATTACAAAAAAGAGTAGAAATTGTCCTTGACCAGCTAATAGATGAGATATTGGAGGACTTAGTAAAATCAGTTAAAAGCGGTATATCCATTGGAAAATTTAATATTAAAACAACTATTGTAGCCACAGCCCTTGAAAAAGCTATTGAAAAACTTTCAGAGAATCTAAAGGAAAAACTCAAAGATAAACTCCTTGAAAAAGCCTCTGATAACATAGAGAAAAATATAGAGGAAGAATTGCCACAAATTCTATCCCAACTTAATATTGAAAAAATGGTTGTTGATACACTCATGGAGATGGATATTCAAACTTTGGAAGAAATTGTCATAGGATTTTCTGAGAAACAATTAAAACATATCACCTATACAGGAGCCGTTCTGGGATTTTTAATTGGATTGTTGCAGAGTATTTTATACTTGTTACACTAACCTTTAAGAAAAAATTTAAAAATTTGAGTCTGTCGATCGCAGATTTTTGACCTTTAATTGAGACAAAATCTCACAGGAAATTTAGCTAAAATTTAAATCTCGGCTTTGTATACCAAAGGTTTGTCGATCCCCAGGGATTTTTACGGGATTGGAGGTCGACTGAAAATTAAATCAATTTGACAAGGACTATAATTTTTCGTATATTTAATCTCAATAAGATATATCAACGGCTATTTGACAACAGAATATGAAACCAATTTCAAGGGGTTTTTAGCGTGCCTATAAGGAATTGAAACATCATCACTGGGCAACACATAAGCTAAAGGATTATTGTTTTTAGCGTGCCTATAAGGAATTGAAACGGCTTCTCTTTATATTCATCATAAAAAGAATCATAATGGTTTTTAGCGTGCCTATAAGGAATTGAAACTCTACCTCTCATTTTTTCCCAGGTTGTTGTGTCTTGAAAAGTTTTTAGCGTGCCTATAAGGAATTGAAACTTGCGTCCTCATCATACCCTTCTGCTCTTGCCACCTCTTGTTTTTAGCGTGCCTATAAGGAATTGAAACTATCTTTGGTATATTCAGGCAATATTTCTTCTATCTGTTTTTAGAATTCCTGTAAGAAATTGAATTTTTGGTAGCCAAGCTATTACTTTTATGGTTTTAGAAAAACATAGAATTATTTGTTTATCTAAACCTTTATAAATTTTTTCTCAATTTAGGGTCTAATGCATCTCTCAAAGCATCTCCCAGCAGGTTAAAAGCCAGAATTGTAATGAATATTGCTATTCCCGGAGCAAGTATCCATGGATAGTTTGATATGGCTGATATACTCCGTGCAGCTGCAAGCATATTTCCCCAGCTTGCATAAGGTTCCTGAATACCAAGACCAAGCAACGAAAGGGCACTTTCACCAAGAATATATCCGGGAATTGACAAAGTGGCAGCAATTAACAGGTAAGAAAAAGTATTAGGAATTATATGGCGGGTTATTATTCTGAGTGAAGATGCACCATAACTTTTGGCAGCAAGGACAAACTCTTGTTCTCTTATAGATAAAACCATTCCTCTGATTACCCGTGCCAGACCAGCCCAACCAATAAATGAAAGGATAACAACAATCAAGAAATATACCTGCACAGAAGACAGAGTAATAGGGAAAATTGCCCTTAAAGCCAGCATTAGATAAAATCCCGGGAAAGACATTATAATTTCAGATAATCTCATCAGAATATTATCAACTCTACCCCCAAAATAACCGGAAATACCTCCTACAATTGCACCTATAGAAAAGGAAAGTAGAACCCCCACGATCCCAATAGATAGAGAAATTCTGGCGCCGTATAAAAGCCGTGAAAATATATCTCTGCCTAAATTGTCAGCTCCGAGAAGAAATATTTTTCCCTGCTTTACACCAAACAAGTGAATATTTGTAGGAATAAATCCAAGTAAATAATGCTTTTCACCTTCTACAAAAAAGTAAATCGGGTATTTTTTGGAATAATCAATTTTGTATTTTTTAAATACCGGGTCAACCAATTTATATTTATAAACAAACGGTCTTAAATGAAAATTTCCATCTTTATCAAAGAAATGTATCTGCGTAGGTGGATGGTAAGGTGTATCCCGATGCTGTATATCATAAGGATATGGAGCTATAAAATCAGCAAATATTGCCAGAAAATATAGTATTCCCAGCACATATAGGGAAACATAAGCCAGTTTATTTTTCTTTATGTAGTATAGAATTTCTCTCATTTTCTAAAATACTTACCTATTAAAAATCCGTATTTATTTTCAACTGCTGTTTCAAGATTTTTAAGCAGCTCTTCTACCGATTTTCCATCCTCTGGAAAATCTATATAAACCTCAACAACACTTTTATTAAAAAACTCATATATCGCTTTGCTAATAAAATCAGCCCCTTTTTTATCTGTTCCTGTAAGAATTACAAACAGATTATTGTCTATTTCAGCAAAAATATCAGTATTCCTTAAAGCTTCTTTGACAACTTCTTTTAATTTTTCATATTCTTCCTTAAACTCAGGTCTGATAAATGCAATGGCAAAATTCTCCGGGCAGCTAAATCTGTGATTACAGCCAATCATAAATTCAACAAATTTTTGAAAATCCTTAAACTCAATTTCAATAGCCATAATAAAACCCCCAAGTTATTTCAAAACACCTTCAATTTCCCTTTGTCTTACCCTTGGGTCAAGTTTGGCAAGTAGTATATCAGCTATCAGATTACCAATAATCAACATAATAGCACCAATATACAATCCACCCATAACTAGATATAAATCCTGTGATAAAACTGCATCAAGCATAAGCATTCCCATTCCCGGCCAATTAACAATAATCTCAATAAGTGCTGCCCCAGATAGCAAATTAGCAATTTCAAAACCAAGAAGAGTAATAAATGGATTTAATGCATTTCTAAGGGCGTGCCTGAATATTACTTGTTTTTCCGGCAATCCCTTTGCTCTGGCAAACATAACATATTCAGAATGTAAAGCCTCAATCATAGCACTTCTAACAAGTCTAACTATTCCTGCCAGAGAGCCAACTGCCAGAACAAAGGCAGGCAGAGATACATGCCATAATCGGTCTATGATTTTTCCTGTCAGGCTTAGTTGATCATAATCCGGTGAGGTTGCCCCACCTGTCGGAAACAATCCGGTTTTAACCGCAACAAACAAAAGTAAAAATGCCAGAAAAAAGTTAGGAATAGACATAAATGTAAATGAAAACAGTTGTATAAACTTATCAATCCATCTGTTTGGATTTAATGCAGCCCATATTCCCATCGGCACAGCAAGTAGCCACGCCATTAAAGCTGATGTTATAGATAAAAATAGAGTATTTCCTACCCGTTCTTTAATAAGCTCAATAACAGGCAGATGATATGAAAATGAATACCCTAAATCAAATTTTAAAGCATTAATAAGCCATTTAAAATATTGCACTAAAATAGGCTGGTCTAAACCGTATGCCCTCTCAAGCTCTCTTAAAGTTTCCTTTGAAATCTGGGGGTTCATCCTGAGCTGGTCTAAATAATCACCGGGAGCCATCTGGATAATAATAAATGAGATAAATGTAATCCCTATAACGAGGGGTATCATCTGAATAAGTCTTTTAACTATATATAAAAACAAGCTTCCCCCGATAAAAAATTGTTATTTAATATAATTTAACAGAAATTGTATGTATAAAGGAGGAGAAATTGGAAAAGAAAAAATGGAGAACGGCAATAAGCTGGCATTTTGATAAAGAGGCTTATGTAAGGGGATATAATCTGAGGGAACTGGTAAAAAATCTAACCTTTACAGAAGCTATATATCTTGTTCTTAAAGGAGAACTTCCTGATGAAAAAGAAAAAAGAATGTTAGATGCCATATTTGTTGCAACAATTGAACATTCAATCGCTCCCCCTTCTATTATTGCAGCCCGTGCTGTTATAAGCGGAGGAAATTCTTTGCATGTTGGGGTTGGTGCCGGTATTCTTGCCTTTGGGGAAGCCCATGGTGGTGCACTGGAAGGTGCTATGAGATTTTTACAGGAAAATATAGACAAAGACCCTGAAGAAACTGTAAAAGAATATTTTTCGCAGGGAAAAAGAATTCCCGGATATGGTCATAGATACTACAAAGAAGCAGACCCAAGAACACAGACATTATTTGAAATAGCAAAGGAAACAGGATTTTACGGAAAATACTGTCAGTTTGCAGAGGAAGTAGAAAAAGCCATAGAAAAAATCAAAGGTAAAAAATTGGTAATGAATGTTGACGGAGCAATAGCAGCAATAGTATCAGAGATGGGATTTGACTGGAGACTGGGGAAGGGATTTTTTATTATAGGTAGAGTTCCGGGAATAGTTGCCCATGTTTATGAAGAGCTAACAATGGAAAAACCATTTTCAAAAAGACTTGATGAAGAAAAAGAGGTTGAATATTTAGGAGAAAAACCAAGAGAACTTCCGGATAAATATAAAAGATGACAGATTTTGACAAAACTTACTCAGACTTTCAAAGAAGACGCCGTAATATTTTTATAATCTCTGTTACAGTTTTTGTTTTTATTGTTGGAAACCTTTATATCTTTAAAGAGATTTCCAAAGTAAAGGATGTCTTTAACCCGTATATTTTCCTAATCATAATAAATATTGATGTTGTATTTTTCCTCGCTATTCTGGCTATATCCCTCAGGCATCTGATAAAACTATTTTTTGAAAAGAGGGAAACAACAGGCAAGCTCAGGCGGAAACTCTCATTTATTTTAATCTCAATGGTCATCATCCCTGCAATGATACTTTCGGTTGCATCTATAAGCCTTATATCAAATGCAACAAACCTGTGGTTTAGTGGTAAAGTAGAAAAAGCATTAGACCTTACCCAAAAAATAATAGATGAAGATATCAAAACATATTCCCAGCTACTTGATGAAGTTGTCTATATGATAGACACAAAAAAAATAACCCCTTACGAAGCATTTAAAAAATTCAAGATAAACTCAATGATAATCCTTGATAAAAACAAGAAACCTATAATGATTTATGGCAAACCTAAAAAACTGGTTGAAGATTTTGATTTTAAGCTGAAGAAATACATCTTTGAAGAAAATGGCCAGTATTTTCTCAGGTATATAAGAAAATATCAAAAAGATAAATACATAATAATTGAGTATCGTCTGCCACCTTTATTGTCCAGATATAAACAGGAAATAAACTACATATCAGACATTTATTCAAAATTCAGGTATTACAAAAACCCTATCAGAGTTAGCTATATCGTAACTATGCTCACCATTACCATGTTTGTTATCTTTGCTGCCCTGTGGTTTGCCCAGTATGTTGTTAGAAATCTGACTTATCCCCTTGAAAGGCTTGTTGATGCTTCCAAAAAACTGGCACAGGGAAACCTCAATGTAAAGGTTGATATTAAAGCTCCTGATGAAATAGGTATCCTGATAGACGAATTCAATCATATGGTAAAAGAATTAAAAGCTCTCTACCTCCAGCTTGAAAGAAGTAATAAAGAACTGAAGGAAAATAAAGAATACCTTGAAGCTATACTGGAAAACGCCAGAACAGGTGTTATTTATTCTGACAAATACGGCAGGATAGAAAAAATAAACAAAGCAGCAGCAGAGATATTAGGCATAGATCCTTCACAGATAAAAGGAAAGGACATAGAAGAGTTTATGAAAAGTATAGGCTTAGATATAAAAAATATTGAAAAGGAACAGACCATAAATGTTGATGGAAAGATAATAATAGCCAGAATAACAAAATTATCAAACAAGGGATACGTCCTTGTCTTTGACGATATAACAGATGTTGTAGCTGCAGAAAAAGTCCTTGCGTGGAAGGAGATAGCCCAGAGAATAGCCCATGAAATAAAAAATCCACTTACACCTATTAGACTTTCTGCAGAAAGGATAAAAAGACAGTATCATAACGGCAACCCAAAATTCCCAGAAATTTTGGAAAAAGCTGTTAATGTTATATTCACAGAAGTTGACCATTTATCAAAGCTGGTTAAAGAGTTTGGTCAGTTCGCGGCCTCAGGGAGACAGATAACTAAAAACGAAATTAATCTAAAACAGCTAATCAAAGAAATAGCAGATAGTTATCAATCGGAAAAATTCAAAATAGAAGTAGATATTTCTGATGATATATCCTTAAAAGCGGATAAAAAACTGCTTAGACAGGCATTTTTAAATCTGGTTCAAAATAGCTATGAAAGTATAGATAAAGAAATTGGAGTCTTAAAAATTAAAGCAGAGAAAGAAGACGGCAAGATTATTATTACCTTTAAGGATAACGGAAAAGGAATTCCCCAGTCAGAGCTTGAAAAGATTTTTATTCCTTATTATTCCAAGAAATCAAAAGGTTCAGGCCTTGGCCTTGCCATAACAAAGGAAATCATAGAAAACCATGGTGGAAATATAAAAGCCCTTCCTTCAGAGGAAGGGGCTGTTTTTAGAGTAGAACTACCTTTATCCTGATATTTCCTTAACAAAAGATACAAGAAGTTTATTGAACTCTTCAGGATTTTCAAATGGTGGCAGATGTGCACTATTAGCAAGTTCATAAAATTTTGCATTAGGAATGCCATCTGCAATCTTTTTTACTATTTCAGGGGGAGTAACTTTTTCATCATCTTTTCCTGCCACAACAATTGTTGGAACATTTATGCTTGATAGCAATCCTGTATTATCCGGTCTTATGGCAAGGGCTTTAAGAGCCTTTATAATTCCCTCTTCTGTAGCCTGATTCATTATGCATTTTAGTTCTTCCATTTTGTTTTTATCTGCCTTAGTAGCTGGTGATGTTTGGGTATCAAGCATAAACTCTATAAGAAAATCCTTTCCTTCTTTTTCCACTTTTTCTACGGTTGCATATCTTGCCTTTTTGGCTTCTTCTGTATCGGCTTCAGCTCTTGTGGAGACAAAAACAAATCCCTTAACAATATCCGGATATCTTCTCCATAGGTCAAACATAATATATCCACCCATGCTATCTCCCACAGGAATAACCTTTTTAACCCCTAAATCTTTTACTTTTGACAGAATGGCATCTGTAAGGGTTTCTACTGTGTATTCGGCAGGAAAATTCCTTTCTTCCCCAAAACCTGGATAATCAACGGCAATATAAGGAATTCCCTCTTTTTCAAGTGCTTCAAACTGGTATTTATACATATTTTTATTTAATGGAAATGCATGTAAAAAAAGAACTGCCTCAGGTATAAAAGCTCTCATTTTAACCCTCCTTGTAGTTTTTTATTTATTATATGTTTTTTCACTTCCTTTTCACTATTTAAGGAATAAATTTTTTAGTATGAAAATACTGGTGGTTGAAGATAATCAGGAACTTAACAATACGCTTAAAGAGATATTGGAATTAAATGATTATATTGTAGATTCTGTTTTAGATGGTGAACAAGCTTTAGAGTTTGCCAATCTATACGAGTATGATCTTATAATTCTAGACATAATGCTACCTAAAATTGATGGATATAAGGTTTGTCAAATTTTAAGGGAGAAAGGTAATAATACCCCTGTTCTGATGTTAACTGCAAAAGACACATTACAGGACAAAGTGAAAGGCCTTGATATAGGTGCAGATGATTATCTGGTAAAACCATTTGAGATAGAGGAGCTTCTTGCAAGGGTAAGGGCATTAATAAGAAGAGTATCCACTGAGAAAAATAAGATAGTCCAGCTGGGTGATATAAAGATAGACCTTGAAAAAAGAGAAGTTTACAGGGATGGAAAAAGCCTTGTTATAACCCCTAAGCTTTTCTGTATTCTTGAACAACTGATTAGAAATAGAGGAAAAATCGTTACTTATGAAAGTCTTATGAATAAATGCTGGGATATAACAGATTATCCGTCTAAAGAAACTGTCAGGGCAAACATAAAACTCCTGAGAAAAATACTTCAGGACAAAGATATCATCCAGAACATTTCCGGTGTAGGATATAAAATAGAATGAAACTTGACCAGTTTCTTAAAGCAAGATTAAAAATAACCCTTCTTATTTCAGCAATATCAACCTTTATTCTCGCAGCCTTCGCAGGTAGTATCTACTACTTTTATAAAGAACAAATCCTGTATGAAATATCAGATGAGCTCAAAAGCACTGCCTTTGAAGTATCTAAAGTAGTTGAAAATCCTCTCAGGGATTTCTCTATAGTAAAAAATGTTAATATTCCGGAAGACACATATTTGTGCGTTTATAACTATGATGCAAAAATGGTTTTTTACAAACATAAATTATGCGAGATAAAAAATTTCTTTTCAGGTTTTCGGGTTATAGGCTATGACGTTGTTTTTGGAACTTCCATAAAGAAAAACGGAAATCTTTATTATATCTATGTCGGAAAAAATCTAAGTAGAATATTGGCAAGTATAGACAAGCTCAAACTCATATTAATTTATGTAACTTTTGTTTTATCAACTGTTATTCTCGTTTTTTCCTTTTTAATATCCAAAAAAATATTGTCTCCAATCAAAGAAACAGTAGAAAAACAGGAAAGATTCACACAAAACGTATCCCACGACCTTAGAACACCGCTGACAGTAATTTCATCTAATCTATATTTAATAAAACAAAAAAACTTTAAAAATGTTGAAAAAAACATTGAAAATATAGCAAAAACAGTTGAATATATGAAAAGTATTGTATCTGACCTGCTATTTATAAGCCAGATAGGAGAGAAAGAAAAAAAGCCTGTAAATATAAATGAACTCATTAAAAAGCAGCTTCACCTTCTTTCTCCAAAAATAGAAGAAAAAAATATAGGTGTGATATTCAAGGAAGAAGACCAGATTACAATAGAAGCAAATCAAGCAGATATGGAAAAATTGTTTTCTAATCTTCTTGAAAATGCCATTAAATATAATTGTGAAAACGGAGAAATAATAATAACAATAAAGAAAAAACAGGTTTCAATAAAAAATACCGGTAAATTAATCAAAAAAGAGAATTTAGACAAAATATTTGAGAGATTTTACAGGGAAGATGAAGCCAGAACATCTGAGGGTTCTGGACTTGGTCTTGCAATAGTAAAAGAAATTGCAGACTTTTATAAACTGAAAATAAAAGTTAAAGTAGAAGGTGTTCACAACGAATTTATAGTAAGGTTCTAAAAAAATTTTATACAGAGCCAAAAATGTTTATAATTATTAGAAATTTATACAGGAGGGGATTATGAAAATAGCCGTTGTTAGTTTTGATAGTGAGCTTGTGGCAAAAGTGGCTGCAGAGCTATCAGGAGCAGAAGTAAAGGGATATATGGACTCTCTTAGCTTGGTGAACGAATTAAAAGAAGGAAGAGCAGAAAACCCGGATATTGTCATATATGATGCTTCTGGAGGAGAAATAGCACTAAATGCCCTTGAATTTTTTATATCCAGACCACAGGTAAAAGGAATTGATATAAGAGCTCTTATAGAAAAAGGTTCAGTAAATGATGAAAGTCTTAAAAAGTTTGAAGGTATTAAATTTTATGACAAAGAGACAGAATTAGGCACCCTTATAGAAGAGTTAAAATCAAAAACTCCAAAAGAACCCTTTACAAAACCAGAGACCGAACAAACCACACCTGTTCAAGAAAAACAACCTGAAATTACAGAAGAAAAAGAAGAATCATATGTTCCACCCCAAGACCTTGAAGCCCTTTTAGGTGAAACCGTTTCTGCTTCAGAAGATACAGGAGAAGAATTTGAGCTTGAGCTTGAAGAAGAAGTTTCTGATATGGATTCTTTACTTGAAGAGCTTACACCACAAGGAGAAACAGAAGAAACTTCACCCCTTGAAGCTGCCGTTCCATCCATAGAAGAAGCAATTACAGGTAATGGAAACAAAGCTCCTGAAGAAGCAATTGTTAGCTCCAATCAGCCTAAGGCTTCAAATGTAAATCAAAATAATATAAAAATGACCATTGAATTATCCCCTGAAGAAGTAAAGAAAATTGTTTTGGAAACAGCCGTTGAAAAATTTATTGATGAAATCAGGTCAGAACTTGATTTAGACAAGATTAAAGAAGAAATTCAAAAGGACTTCTTTGATAGGCTTGAAAAAGAAATGACCCAGTCCATTGACCAGATGAAAGAGGAAATAAAAGCAAAACTTTTTGAAAGTATTGAAGCAGATCTTAAGGAAAAAATAAAAGAAAGTATAAAAGAAGATGTTGCAAGAATAACAACAGAGCTTGTAAAAGAGAAGCTCAATCAGGCATTTGGTGGAGGAAAATAAACCTGAAAGCCCTCATAAAGAGGGCTTTTAATCCCTCAAAAATAAATAACAAAATGCAGCAACTACTGCCGCACCCATCAGCATAAATAGATGGACAAACACAGAAGACAGTAAAGCTGTTTCTTTATCTATACCAAACAATATTAAAAGCCCTGCATAACCCCCTTCGTAAGTTCCTATTCCTGCTATTCCATGAATTGGAAGTATAGTTGTCAAATCCCCTGCAGAAGCTGCAAAAAATGCCTCAACAAAGGACAAATCTACCCCTGAAGGTAAAACAAGATAGAAGGCTGTAAATTTAAGAATAAATGTTAGAACAGAAAGAACATATAGCACTATTATATTTTTTGGAGTTAGTTTCGTGTCATGAAATGCTTTTATTTTTTCATGTTTTATAAATGAAACGAAATACTTAAGCACAAATGCAGCTAAGGGCATCGATACAATCGTAAGAATTGCAAGCAAAGGCATTCCCTTAAAAAGAAAAAAGGACATCCCGAATACAGCAAAAAGAGAAAGTGCATCAAATATCCTTATAGAAACGAAACTAACAGCACTCTCAGATATAGGAATATTTTCTTTTTTAAGCATATAAAAAAATGATAATTCACCTGTCCTGAATGGCATAAAGATATTAAATACCGTGTTAAAAGCAGTAATCTTAAAGAGTTTTTTAAACTGGTTTATTGAGAGTGTAAGCTTCCATCTAAATGTCCTTGTCAAATATGAACCAACATAAAGAGCAAAGGCGATGATAATATTTACAGGATTTATCTCTTTAAAAAACTGCACAAACTTATCAAAACCTATTACCCTGTAAAACAGGTATATAAAACCTGCAGATATGGCTATAGAAACAAATAGTTCGAATATCTTAATGGCTTTTTTCTTCAACAAGCCCTCTGTTTACCACTTCAAGCTTTTTATCTCGGATTATTTCCTTGATTATATAAGGCCGTTTGCCTTGTGATTCGTAGTATGTTCTTGTAATAAGCTCAGCGACTATACCTGTTGAGATAAGCTGTATTCCGGAAAGGAAAAACAACGTTCCAAATATAAGGAGTGGTCTATTCCCAATATCTGCACCTGTAAACAGCTTTAGTCCTACAAGATAAAGCAGAATAACAGCACCAATTAGAAGTAGAACAGCACCCCATCCACCTAAGATTCTTAATGGTTTTGTTCTGTAATCCAGCAAAAATTTAACAAGTATAAGGTCTAATAAAACCTTAAATGTTCTGGATATACCATACTTTGATTTTCCGTATATTCTCGGGTGGTGTTTAACAGGTATTTCTGTTACCTTTGCACCGATAGCTTTTGATAAGGCTGGCAGAAATCTGTGCATTTCCCCATAAAAGTCCAGATTTTTGGCAACCTCAGCTCTATAAGCCTTAAGGGAACAGCCATAGTCGTGGAGATGAACACCTGTGACTTTGGATATGAGCCAGTTTGCTATCCTTGAGGGGAGAGTTCTACTAATAAATGCATCTTTTCTGTCTTTTCTCCAGCCACTTACAATATCATATCCCTGATCAAGCACCTCTAAAAGTTTTGGAATATCCTCAGGGTCGTTTTGAAGATCACCATCCATTGTGATGATAATATCTCCGCGGGCTGTTTCAAAACCTGCAGACATCGCTGCAGTCTGACCAAAGTTTCTCCTGAAATTAACCCCTACAACATGAGGATCTTTTTCTGATAACTCTTTTATAATTTCCCATGACCTGTCTGTAGAACCGTCATTTACAAAAATGATCTCGTAGCTTTTGCCAAGACTATCAAGAACTTTTTTTAATTTGTCATATAAAATAGGAAGGTTTTCTTCTTCATTATAAATCGGAATAACAACTGATAACTCTACCTTTTCCATTTCACTCCTTATTTCCTTGTAAATTTAACAATTCCTCTTATCCCAAGAGGTCTTAAGTTTTTTCTGTAAAATCTTGAGGCTTCTCTATACTCTTTGAAGTATCCTATTATAACAGAATAAATAGCTTTACCATCTATTATATCCCTTTTTATCTCCGGATTGTAACCTTTTGCTTTAAGTCTTTCTGCAATGGATATAGCTGCTTTTTTGTTTGAGTATCTACCGACAAGAACATAAAATCTGATTTTTGGTTTTACTATTTGAGGCTTTTCTTGAGTTTCAGGAGTGTATTTCGCTATGGTTTGTCTTTCTGTATATGGATTTGTATTCTCTGTATTTGGGTGTGCTTCGACTGAAGGGGTTATATTACCCTCTTGGTTGATATTAAATATATTTCTTCTTTTAACCGTTTTTTGGTCTATAAGGTTCAGGTATTTATCTATTTCCAGTTTGAGAAGCTCATTATTTTCAGCAAGTTTTTTAGCTTTGATTAAATAAATCCTTGCTTTTTCCGGATAATTTAAGTAATAGTAAGCCTTCCCAAGTCCAAGATATATTTGGGCATCAGATGCTCCTTTATTTACTGCTGCTAAAAATACGTTTAGTGCATCTTTGTATCTTTTCTCCTGTATATATAAATTTCCAAGGGCGATATATGCAGGTAATATATATGCATTATAGGCAATGGCTTTTTTTAGATTTTCTTCCTCTTTTTTCTTATCCCCTATTTCTTTATAAATCATTGCTATGTTGTAGTAAGCAAGGTCTTTTTTCATGTAGTTTGGATTTTCTATAGCTTTGTGGAAGTAGCTGATTGCCTCGTTATATTTCTTTTCCCTTGCAAGAATAGTTCCCAGATTTGTATATGTTTCTGCTCTATCAGGTGCTACTTCCAGTGCCTTTTTTAGAAATTGCTCTGCTTTTTGAAACTCCCCTACGTTGCTGTAAGCAATACCCAGTGCGTTGAGTATGTCAGGGTCATTAGGAGAAATCTGGTAAGCTTTTCTTAAATAGTAAATAGCCTGTGCATTATTTCCTGCTTCCAGATATGAAATTCCAAGTTTATAGTAATATGTGGCATTTTTAATCTGAGGTGTTTCTGAAACTGTTGAAGTTTTAGGGGCACAGGAAAATAAAGCAAATCCTGATACTAAAACTAATAAAAATAATATTTTTCTCATTTTCTCACCTTCCCCTTGTTTATGTTTAATTCTTCAATTTTTTTGTGAATTGTATTTCTGTGAATTCCAAGATATTTTGCAGCTTCTGAGATATTTCCATTAGTATATTTTAAAACTTCCTCAATTATTATAGTTTCTGCCTTTTCTATTAATTTAATGTAGATATTTTTTTTCTCATTCTCCAACATCTGTTTTACTTCTTTTCGTATTCCTTCCTGCCAGTCTGTAGTAGTTGTTTCCTGTGGATATATATATTTTCTGACTATATCAGCAGTAATAGGCCTTTCCCTGTAAATAACTATCAGTTTATTAACCAGATTTTTTAATTCTCTTATATTTCCGGGAAAATCATAGCTCATAAGCGTTTCAATAGCATCTTCTGTAAAGCCACCTTTTTTAAGTTTATGGGTTTTTAGTGCCTGTTTTGTAAATAATTCAACAAGTTCAGGAATGTCCTCTTTCCTTTCCCTTAAAGGTGGAAGGTTTATTTCTATAACAGACAGCCTGTAGAACAGGTCTTCCCTAAATTTTCCGGAAGCAACCATTTTTACAAGGTCTTTATTGGTTGCAGCTATTACCCTTACATCAACCTTTATATTTTTGTTTGAGCCTACCGGAGTTATTTCCATTTCTTGCAGTGCTCTAAGCAATTTCCCCTGTGCTTCAAGGGGCAATTCGCTAATCTCATCTAAAAATAGCGTTCCTCCATTGGCCGCTTCAAATTTTCCTGTTTTTTTTCTGTCTGCTCCTGTAAATGCTCCTTTTTCGTATCCAAAAAGCTCGCTTTCTATAAGCCCTGCAGGTATTGCTGCACAGTTAATCGCTATAAAAGGTGCTTCTGCCCTGCCACTGTGTCTGTGTATAAGCTGTGCTACAACTTCTTTACCTGTTCCGCTTTCCCCTGTTATTAAAACAGGCTGATTACTTGCACTTGCTCTTCCTATTAGCTTAAAGACTTCCTGCATTTGTGGACTTTTACCGACTATATCTATTTCAGGCTGTTGTGTGGCAGTTTCTTTGGGAGTAATCTTTTTTATCTCTTGAACTACTTTTCTTATTTTTTCTATATCAAATGGCTTTGGTATATAGTCATAGGCACCAAGTTTCATT
The DNA here is from genome assembly GCF_027023985.1 of Persephonella sp. Classification (NCBI taxonomy): domain Bacteria; kingdom Pseudomonadati; phylum Aquificota; class Aquificia; order Aquificales; family Hydrogenothermaceae; genus Persephonella; species Persephonella sp. The sequence continues at coordinate 20,050 of NZ_JALVTW010000007.1, forward strand.
GCCTCAATTAGATAGTTATACTCATCATGACCGGAAATCATTACAACATATGGTCTATTTTCAAGGGAAACAATTGATTTGAGAATATCTATACCATTTGCATCTGGAAGAGAAATATCAAGGAAAACAATATCAGGGTTTTCCTCCTGAATAAACTGGATTGCCTTTCCGCCTGTTTCGAATGCTTTTGTTTCAATTCCTTCTTTTTGTAGAACCTTCTTCAGAACATTTCTTATTGTCCTTTCATCATCAAAAATAAAAGCCTTCATTTTTTACCTCTATCTGAAATAGGAAGCAGTATTTCAAATGTTGAATCACCTATATATCTTAAAACACCTCCATGGTCTTTTACTATTTTGTAAGAGGATGATAATCCGATACCCATTCCTGTTTTTTTGGTTGAGACAAACGGTAAAAAGAGTTTATCTATCATATCTTCTGGGACACCAGAACCACTATCTTTTATTCTGATAAAAATTTTGTTTCCTGCAGGTGAGTAAACCTTGTCCCAAGATATTCCTGTTGATATTCTGATTGTTCCTTTTTTATCTGTAGCTTCAATACCATTTTTTATTATGTTTATAAACACCCTAAGCATATAATCAGGGTCAACATAAAGGTCAGGGATACTTGGGTCATACAGCCTTTCAAATTGAACTTCCGGATATTGTTTTTCCAGAGATTTTATAGCCTCATCAATTACTTTGTGAATATTTATCTCCCTTTTTCTAAGGGGGATAGGTTTGGTTATATTTGTGATTTCATTAATCAGGCTTTCTATTCTTTTGACTTCGTATAGTATGTCCTCTACCAGTTCTTTATCGTTTATGTCCTCTTTAAGCAGCTGGGCAGCACCTTTTATTCCTCCAACGGGACCTTTCATATCATGGAATATAGAAGAAAGAAGTTTTGAAATGGTTATTATCAGTCCTTCTTTTCTAGCTACTTCTTCAAGTTCAACAAATCTTGTTATATCCCTTACAAGCAGTGTTATTCCTTTGTCTTCAAAAGGAAAGACATCTATCAAAAATTTGTTATTGTTAATCTCTTTAAAAATTCCTTTTACGGAACGGCCTGTTTTAATTGCTTCCATAGATAGCAGTTCAGCGAATAATTGATTGAGCTTAGATTTTCCTATCTGGGATTTTAGAAAATGACCTGCCTGGTTTGCGTAGATGATATCTCCTTCTTTAGAAACAACAATTAATGGGTCTTCTATACTCTCTAATATCTTTTCAAAATATTCCATTTTTTCAAAAAGGGGGAAAGCTCCCCCTGAGGTTTTATTTATTTATGTTTAAAAATTGCTGTTCTTCTCCTTTAACAGCCTCCTGAACATTCTGGGAAATTCTGTAAGCACAGAAAGATGGTCCGCACATTGAGCAGAACTTAGCTGATTTAAATCCTTCCTGTGGAAGTGTTTCATCATGGTATTTTCTTGCTGTTTCAGGATCTATTGCCAGCTCAAACTGCTTTTCCCAGTCAAACTCATATCTTGCTTTGGACATTGCGTCGTCCCACTCTTTTGCACCGGGTCTATGTCTTGCAAGGTCAGCTGCGTGTGCTGCTATTTTATAAGCTATAAGTCCCTGTTTAACGTCTTCTGCATTTGGAAGACCAAGGTGCTCTTTAGGTGTTACATAACAGAGCATTGACGCACCATACCATCCTGCCATAGCTGCACCGATAGCAGATGCAATATGGTCATATCCCGGAGCAATATCTGTTACCAATGGTCCCAACACGTAGAATGGTGCTTCATGGCAAAGCTCCATCTCTTTTTTAATATTCATCTCAATCTGGTCCATTGGAACGTGACCAGGACCTTCTATCATAACCTGAACACCATGCTCCCACGCCTTTTTAGTAAGTTCACCTAAAACTTTAAGTTCTGCAAATTGTGCCTCATCAGAAGCATCATTTATACATCCAGGTCTAAGTCCATCTCCAAGGGAGAATGTTACATCGTACTTTTTGAATATTTCACAAATCTTATCAAAGTTTGTATAAAGTGGATTTTGTTTTCCATGAACAGTCATCCATTCTGCCATTATTGAACCACCACGGGAAACAATTCCCATAAGCCTGTGGTTAACCAGTGGTAAAAACTCCCTTAAAACTCCTGCATGAATTGTCATATAATCAACACCCTGTTGAGCCTGATGCTCAATCATATCAAGGATATCCTGTTCTGTAAGGTTTTCTATTGAACGAACTTCTTGCAATGCCTGATATATAGGAACTGTTCCAACTGGAACAGGAGAGTTAGCAATAATTGCTTCCCTAATTTCATCTATATTTCCACCTGTTGATAAATCCATTACAGTGTCAGCTCCGTATTTAAGGGCAACTCTAAGCTTTTCCAGCTCTCCTTCTACATCAGAAACAACAGCAGAGTTTCCAATATTTGCATTTACTTTGCATTTAGCAGCGATACCAATAGCCATAGGCTCAAGGCTGTAATGGTTTATATTAGCAGGGATTACCATTCTTCCCCTTGCAACTTCATCTCTGATTAACTCTGCAGGAAGCTGTTCCCTTTGAGCTACATACTCCATTTCCGGAGTTATGACTCCCTCCCTTGCATAATCCATCTGGGTTTTACCATAGGTTGTGCTTCTTTTAACTCTGTATTTACTCATATCTAAACCTCCTGATTTTCCAAGTTTTGCTCCATTTATATACATTCAAAAGATAGTCTAAAAAATGAAAATGGTCATATAGAGGGTGCTTTTGAGAAAAAAATCACCACTCCCTACGACGGTATCAACCGTATCAGGTTCAAAGGGTATTTTCTCAGACCTTTATAGTCACCCCTGTGGCCTTATTCAGTTTCTATTAATATATACTTTTGGTCTAATTTAATCCAGTTTTTTATAAATGGCGCCTTCAGGTGTTAGAATACTCTCAATAATATTTACTTCAATATAAGCCTGACTGCCAAAATCTATATCAGAATACCTTTTTATTGCGTTTAAAAACTGCTGTTTTTTAACATGCTTTATTCTTTTTAAAGTAATATGCGGCACAAAATTTTTATCTGATTTATATCCCAAAACTGCAAGCTTTCCAGAAATAAATGAGTTTAGGCGAGATAATTCTCCATTTGTATCTTTTATTTTTACAAAGAAAACCCGTGGATTATATATGTTTGGGAACGCCCCAAGACCTGAAAACTGAATATCAACCTCTATCTCTTTATTCAAAACCGGAGATAAGACCTGCTTGATATTACTGATTTCTTTATCTGAGGAGTTTCCGATAAATGTGTATGTAATATGGAAGTTTTTTTCTGGAACCCATCTTCCTGCGATTATTCCGCCGAAGTCCTTTTTTATTTTTTCATATTTCAAATCAGGTATTTTTACAAATGAGCCAATAAATATTCTTTTCAAAAATCCACCTGCATTGAATTTCTATTTAATTACTTATAATTTTAAAGATATGAAAGTAGCAAAACAATTTCCAGTTGTTTTTGATGAAGAAAAAGGAATTTATATACCTCAGCCTACAAGATTCTGGATTTTAGACAAAAAACTACATTCGGCCATCTCCAGACTAGAAGAAAAGGGATTTATACAATTTTGGGAAAATAAAGTCTCTCAGGATGAGGAGTTATTTAACTTTTTTGTAAAACTTCACCTTAAAGAAATTCACGAAAGGGAAAGGCTTATCTCAAATAAAAATTATCCTGAATATGTAGTTCACAAGTTACTTTCAACAGGTATAGGTGGTATTCAGGATTACAATAAAAAGCCATTTAAGGTTAAATGTCTGCATCTTTGGACGGCATATCATCTTGGGGATGAAAAATTCAGAAATCCTATAGGTGAATTTGTGATAGAAAGGTTGTAATCAGTCGTTGTATTCTTATATTATTTAAGCTTTAAATAAAAATCTGAGGGAAATGAATGGTTTACGACACAGAATTTGATGTTGTTGTTATAGGTGGAGGACATGCAGGTATAGAAGCTGCTTTGGCAGCTGCAAAATTAGGGGTGAAAACAGCCCTTATAACACTGGACAAAGAAAAAATAGGCCTTATGCCTTGTAATCCGGCAATAGGTGGAATAGCAAAAGGTATCGTTGTCCGTGAGATAGATGCCTTCGGCGGTGAGATGGGAAAGGCCATAGATGCAACAGGCCTTCAGTATAAAACCCTAAACACAAGAAAAGGTCCTGCAGTCCGTTCACCAAGGGCACAGGCAGATAAAGAAGAATACAGAAAGTATATGGTAAATAAAACCCAGAACACTGAAAATCTAACTGTTATAGAAGGTGAAGCAACAGATATATTCCTAAAACCCCATTCAAATGAGGTGGAAGGGGTTGAGGTAGATGGAAAATTCAGGATAAGAACAAAATCCGTTGTTGTAACAACAGGAACATTCTTAGACGGTGTTATTCATATTGGAGATAAACAGATACCTGCTGGTAGAATGGGAGAAAAACCTGCAACAAAACTGCCTGAGTTTTACAGAAGGGCAGGATTTCCACTCCAAAGGTTTAAAACAGGAACTCCAGCAAGGCTTGATAAAAGGACAATTGATTTTTCAGGGCTTGAGGAAGCTCCAGGAGATGAGCCGCCACCAAAGTTTTCATTCTGGACAGAGCCTTATGGCTCATACTGGTTCAGAGAAGGTCAAAAAGACCAGGTTCCCTGCTACATAACACATACAACCCCAGAAACCCACAGAATAATAAGGGAAAATCTCCACAGAACAGCCCTTTACGGTGGTGCAATAACAGGGATTGGACCAAGATACTGCCCTTCCATAGAAGACAAAATTGTGAAGTTCGCCAACAAAGAAAGACATACAGTATGGCTTGAGCCTGAAACAAGAGACGGCATAAGCATTTATCCAAATGGACTTTCGACATCTTTGCCAGAGGAAATTCAATGGGAGATGTATTGTTCAATCCCGGGACTTGAAAATGTAGTTCTTCTAAAACCTGCTTATGCCATTGAATACGACATTGTCCCTCCAACAGAACTTTATCCAACCCTTGAAACAAAAAGAATACAAGGCCTCTACCATGCAGGAAACTTCAACGGAACCACTGGATACGAAGAAGCTGCAGGACAGGGACTTGTTGCCGGAATAAACGCAGCTTTAAGGGCTTTAGGAAAAGAACCATTTTACATAAGAAGAGATGAAGCTTATATCGGTGTTATGATAGATGACCTTACAACAAAAGGGGTTATAGAACCTTACAGACTGTTTACATCCCGTTCAGAATACAGACTTCATCTTAGACAGGATAACCCTATTCTCAGGCTTTATGAAAAAGCTTATAACCTTGGAATGCTAACAGAGGAGCAATATAGATATGTAAAAGAAACAGAAGAGGAAATAAAACAGTGGCTTGATAGATACAAGGAAGAAAAAACAAAAATCGGAGATAAAACAGTAACGGCCTTTGAACTTTTAAAAAGACCGGAAATGGACGTTGATAAGCTAAAAGAGTATGGAATTCCAACTCCAGAGAGGGATTACATAAAGGAAGAGATAGACATAAACGTTAAATACTCAGGCTACTTTGAAAGGGAAAAAAGAATGAATGAAAAGATGAGACATCTGGAAAATATAAAAATTCCAGAAGATATAAACTATGAGGAAATTCCAGGGCTAAGAAAAGAAATTATTCAAAAACTATCTAAAGCAAAACCAATGACCCTTGGCCATGCTGCAAGACTTGAGGGAATAACTCCTGCTGCGATAACAGCAATTATGATACATCTTGAAAAAATAAAAAAGGGGCATTAAGCCCCTTTTCCATTGAGTCTGCTTTTTAGCAGTTTTCCTGTTTTAAAATGAACTGTTCTTCTGGCAGGGACAAGAATCCTTTCACCTGTTCTTGGGTTTCTTGCCATTTTTTCAGGCCTTTCTTTAACTTTAAATGTTCCAAGACCTCTGATTTCTATTTTTTCTCCATTTTGAAGGCCTTCAATCATAGCCTCAAAAATCCCATTTACAATCTGGAATACATCCTTTCTGTCAAGATGTGGAAATTCCTCTGCAATAATCTCTATCAGGTCTGACTTTTTCATTTATCCTCCTCTATCTGATTAATATCAATTTTCATTATTTGCAGCTGCTGGAGACATCTATCACACACAGGTTGTCCATTTTTTCCTACGGAAACGTCATAAATCCAGCATCTTGGACATTTTTCTCCTTCAGCCTGTTTAACAGCTACAACAGCATCTTTAACACTTTCCCCTTCAATTACAACATTACCTTCCGGTTTTTCTGATAACTCAACTTGAGACACAGTAAAGAAAAATTTAATCCAGTCTATTCTTTCTTCAATTAGTTTTTTGTAATGTTCAGGAAGTTTGAGAATTACCTTGGCCTCATAAGGATGTCTGATAATATCTTGCTTACGGGCTTCTTCAAGGGCTTTCAGCACATCATCCCTGATTTTTAACAGGTCTGTATAGATATTTTCAAGCTCCTGATTTATTAAGCTTTCGTTGACAAGAGGCATTTCCTCAAGATGAATACTTTCTTTTGCTGTTTTATCAAACTCTCTAACATGGTTCCAGACTTCTTCCATAGTAAATGAAAGGATTGGCGCAAGCAGTTTAGCAAGTGATGTAAGCATTATATAAAGTGTTGTCTGTGCAGATTTTCTCTCAATGGTATCCGGTGCATATACATATAGCCTGTCCTTTAGAATATCCAGATATATAGCTGACAGGTCTACAATCATAAATTTCTTTATCTCATGGTATATTCTGTGAAATCTGTGGTTTTGGTAAGAGCTATGGGCTATATCAATTAATCTCTGGAGTTTAGACAGCATCCATCTGTCTATCTCAAGCATGTCTTCGTATTTGACCGTATCCGTTTCAGGATTAAAATCATAAAGGTTTCCAAGGAAGTATCTGAATGTATTTCTGATTTTTCTGTAGTCGTCTGCTATAGCCTTAAGAAGGTTCATTCCGATTTTTATATCTTCTGTATAATCCTCAGAAACAACCCACAGCCTTATAATATCAGCCCCGTACATTTTTATAACTTTTTCAGGGGCAATTACGTTTCCAAGGGATTTTGACATCTTGCGGCCTTTTTCATCAAGGATAAATCCATGGGTTAGGACACTGTCATAAGGGGCTCTGTCGTAAGATGCCACACCTTCAAGGAGCGAAGACTGGAACCAGCCTCTATGCTGGTCTGAACCTTCAAGATACATATCAGCAGGCCATCTAAGCTCTTCCCAGAAACCTGTTTTCAGAACAGATGCATGGGATACCCCTGAGTCAAACCACACATCAAGGATGTCTTCTTCCTTTCTAAACTCTGTGCCTCCACATTTTGGACATTTATAACCTTCTGGGAGCAGCTCCTTTGCATCTTTTTCAAACCATATATCAGCACCGTATTCGTAGTTTTCAACAAGCTTTGCCACATGCTCAAAAACTTCTTCTTCTTCCACTATATAATCACAATTTTCACAGTAGAAAACAGCTATTGGCACTCCCCAGCTTCTCTGTCTTGAGATACACCAGTCTGGTCTGTTTTCTACCATTGATTTAATTCTGTTTTCTCCCCAGTGAGGTATCCATTTAACCCTTTCTATCTCTTTAATAGCCTCTCCTCTAAGAGTGTTTCCATTCTCTAAAACGGCATCCATAGCGATAAACCACTGGGGTGTAGCTCTGAAAATAACAGGATTTTTACATCTCCAGCAGTGTGGATATGAGTGTTTTATTGTTTCATGATGGAGTAGTGCTCCAACCTCTTTGAGCTTTTCTATGATAGGCTCATTGGCATCAAAAACCCTTAATCCCTGAATAAACTCAGGGGCTTCCTTTGTAAATCTTCCTTCATCATCAACAGGAGCAAAAGGCTCAACTCCGTATCTCTGTCCTATCACATAGTCTTCCTGACCATGCCCAGGAGCCATGTGAACAAGGCCTGTTCCTGTCCCAAGCTCGACAAACTCAGAAAGGTATATCTTAGAAACCCTATCTATAAATGGATGTTTATACTCTAAAAACTCAAGTTCTCTACCTTTTACCTCTTTTATAACATTTCCTTCTATTCCTGTTTTTTCCTTAAAGCTTTCCAGTAGCTCCTTTGCCACTATGAAAACCTTTTCTCCTGCATCAAGGAAAACATAATCAAATTCAGGATTAACCATAACCCCAAGGTTAGCAGGAAGTGTCCATGGAGTTGTTGTCCATATTACAGCGTAAGTTTTTTTCTGAATATCAAACGGAGGTTCCACAAGCTCAAAGGCAACATAAACAGAAGGGTCCTTTTTATCTGCATATTCAACCTCAGCCTCAGCCTCAGCTGTTTTGTCATATATACACCAGTAAACAGGCTTTTTCCCTCTATATGCTATTCCCCTTTTGAATATCTTTCCAAGCTCTCTAATTTCCTGAGCCTGATAGGAAGGTCTCATTGTAAGATATGGCTTTTCCCAGTTTCCGATTATCCCAAGTCTTTTGAACTCTTCTTTCTGTATCTCAACATATTTTGCTGCGTATTCCCTGCATAACCTTCTAAATTCTGCTTTTGAAAGGTCTTCCTTCCTTTTTTTCTCTTTTTTCAGCTGTTTTTCAACCTGCTGTTCAATAGGAAGACCATGGCAGTCCCATCCTGGAACAAAAGGAGCATCTTTACCAAGCATTGATTGATATTTAACAAGAATATCTTTTAAAACCTTGTTAAGTGCATGCCCGAGATGGATATTACCATTAGCATAAGGTGGTCCATCATGGAGAATATATTTATCTCTACCTTTTCTTTCTTCCCTAAGCTTTTTATATAAATTAATCTCATCCCATTTTTTAATAAATTCAGGTTCTCTATTTGGTAAATTTCCTTTCATAGGAAATGAAGTTTTTGGTAAGTTAAGGGTGTTCTTCCAGTCCAAGACTTAAACCTCCAGCAAAAGTATTCAAGAATAATTATTTTATCATGTTAAGGGAATTACGAATAAGCCAAATTAATGAAGTATAATTTAATAATTAAATCCTTTGAAAAAGAGGTGAAAAATTGAAAAAACTGCTTTTTATACTTCCTGCAATTTTATTTTTTTCGGTGGCTTACTCTCAGCCACAGGCAGAATCCACAGAAAACTCTTTAATAATTGATGAAATAAATGATGACAGCTGGATGGACAAATATTTTCTTATAAAAAGATTTAATTTCCTACCTGTAATCCGTGACTATAGAGATGAGCTGGGGCTTACAGATGAGCAGCTTAAAATCATAAACCAGTTTTATAAAAAGTATTACAAAAAAATGGTAGATATAGCAAAAAAAATTCAAAAAGAGGAACAGCAGCTTGAAAATATGATTCTAAATGGCGGAAGTCCTGAAAAAATAAAAAAACTGGTTATTGATATAGCAAAACTAAAAGCCGAGCTTACCGTTTATAATATCAAAGAAATTAGAACACTCCAGAGTGCAATGACAAAAGAGCAATTTAAAAAACTACTTGACTTATCAGGACAGGATATTATGTAACCATGAGATACCTGTATCTTCTGTTTTTATTTTTGTATTCAACAGTTTTTGGTCTGACCCTTGATGATGCAATAAAACTGGCACTCAATAATCATCCCTATTTAAAGGAACAGTATCACTATCTAAAAGCTTCAGAATTTGATTACAAATACAGCTGGGGAAATTTTTTCCCTACGGTAAATCTTAATTTCAGTTATACAAAATTTAGAGATGGTTCAGGAGGGGATAGTTTCAGCAGAAACCGTTCTATAAAATTTTCTTGGACACTTTATAACTCAGGAACAAATATATTAGAACTTTTAAAAAGCAAAGAATCTTTACTATCAAAGCAAAAAAGCTACAGCGAAGACCTGCTGGACATTATCTACGACGTTAAAAAAGCGTATTACGAAGCCGTTGCAAAAAATCAGATATACAAAATTCGCCAGATTCAGCTAAAGGCGGCACAAAAAGACCTTGAACTTGCACAGAAAAAACTGGAACTGGGACTTGTAACAAAGGCAGATTATCTTCAGGCAAAAGTAAGACTTGAAGATATTAGATACTCCCTAATCAGTGCAGAATTTGAATACAAAAAAGCCCTTGCCAGCCTTAACAGCTTAATCGGCTACCCTCTGGATACAAAACTCAAACTTGATTACTCAATACTAAAAAGATTTGAAATTTATGATGTTCCCGATTTTGAGTTTATCAAAAAACTTGCCTTTAAGAAAAGACCTGTCTTTAAGCAATACTATCATGATATCAAAAGGGCAAAATATTCCACAAAAGAAGAAATCCTCAGCTTTACACCTACAGTTTCAGTATCCTATTCATTGAACAAAGACCACTCATCCTCATCAGGAACAGATTACTACAACGTTTTTAACTTTGGTCTTAGCTGGACTATATTTGAAGGATTAAAAAGATACCATGCTTATCTTTCAGCAAAGGAAAATGAGCTTGCTGCAAAGGAAAAACTCAGGGAACTAAAAAGAATAATAACCCTGAAGCTATATCAGTATTATATGGACTTAAAGTCTGCATACAGAAATATTGATGTAGCCAGAACGCTTCTTGAAGAAGCCGACCATAACTACAAACAGGCAATCGGTGAATACAAGGCAGGAAAAGGAGATATTATATCCCTGCTTACAGCTGAAAGTTCTCTGGCCAGTGCCCACGAAAAATTCGTAAACTCACTACTTGATATTGCACGGACAAAAGCAACACTGGAGCGGGAGATAGGGGTTGTTGACTTGTCCAAGGAGGAACAATCCCAATGAAAAAATTCCTAATTATTGCCCTGATAGTTCTTATTCCTGTTATTGCAGGTGTTTATTATTACAATAAGCAAAAAGAACAACAACAGCAGATAAAAGTCTATGAAACAGCAAAGGTAAAAAGAGGCAAAATACAGAACATAATTAATGCCACAGCAATTGTAAAAACCAGAGTCAACGCATACCTGAAAATAGGCACCCGTGCAACAGGTGAAATTCAAAAGATGTTTGTTGATGTAGGAGATTATGTAAAAAAAGGCCAGTTAATTGCCATCATAGACCAGCGGGAATATAAAAAAGATGTTGAAAGGCTAACTTATCAGCTTGAAGAGGCTAAGAAAAATCTTCAAAAAATACTTCAGGTATATCCTGCCAGAATAAAAGAGGCAGAGAAAAAGCTATCTGTCGCTCAGGCTGAATATGATTATGCAAAATGGAACTTCTTAAGGGAAAAACAGCTTTTAAAACAGGGATTTACCACACAGGAAAGCTATGAAAAAGCCCAGAAAGAACTAAAAGCAAAAAAAGCCCAGCTTGAGCTGGCAAAAGCCACACTGGAAAAGCTCAAACTTGAATATAAAAACGAGAAGGAAATAGCACAGGAAAATATAAAAGTTACTCAAAAGCAGCTGGAAAAGGCAAAAATCAGATTATCCTATACAGAAATATATTCTCCAATAGATGGAATAGTCTCAAAAGTTGTAGCCCGTGAAGGAGAAACCCTTGTTGCAGGTTTGCAGGCAGGGGAACTGGTTACGATACTCAAACCAGATAAACTGGAAATACAGATTTTTGTAGATGAAACAGATATAGGAAAGGTTCAACCTGGTCAGAAAGTCATTTATTATGTTGATGCTTACCCAGATAAATTTTTCCATGGGAAGATAACACAGATTTATCCTGAGCCAATTGTAAAACAGAATATCGTTTATTACCTTGCAATAGTTCCTGTAAAAAAAGAGTATGCAATTTATCTAAGACCTGAAATGACAGTTTATACAAAAATAATAGCCGGAGAAAAAGACAACGCCTTAATTATCCCTAACTCAGCTATAAGATACGAAAAAGGCAGGCAGTATGTCTATGTAATACAAAATGGAAAACCTGTAAAAAGATACGTAAAAACAGGTTGGATAGGAGAAAACTATACAGAAGTAATAGAAGGATTAAAAGAAGGCGAAGAAATAGCTGTCAAATTCTCAGCACCTGTTAAAACAAAGGTCTTCAAATGAAAGAAGTAATTAGACTGGAAAACGTAAACAAAATATACGAGACAGCAGGCATAAAAACCCATGCCTTGAAGGATATAAATCTAACAATATACGAAGGTGAATTTGTTGCTATAATGGGTGCATCAGGTTCAGGAAAAACAACCCTTATGAACATAATGGGATGCCTTGACACCCCAACCTCTGGCAAATACTATCTGATGGGAAAAGATGTATCAACCCTTGACGATGACCATCTATCTGAGATTAGAAACAGATACATTGGATTTGTATTCCAGCAGTTTTTTCTCATACCATACCTGACCGCCTATGAAAACATACTGGTTCCGGTTATATACTCAAAATACAACTTCAAAGAAAAAGAAAAGGAAGCTGAAAAAATACTGGAAAAAATAGGACTAAAAGACAAAAAAAACCACAAACCAAACCAGCTATCAGGAGGACAACAACAAAGGGTGGCCATCGGTAGAGCATTGATAAACAATCCAGAGCTGATACTTGCGGATGAACCAACAGGGGCACTGGACAGCAAAACCGCCAAGGAAATAATGAAAATTTTTGTTGAGTTAAACAATTCAGGAAAAACGATAGTCCTGATAACCCACGACCCTAATGTTGCCTCTTATGCCCGGAGAATAGTCAGAATTTCTGATGGTAAAATAATTAGCTGAAAAATTTTTAAAGGGGAGATGAATGTTTACAAACATAGGAAAATCAAAATTTATGAAAATAGTTCTTTTCATAACAACATTTGCATTTGTAGGAACTGCCTTCGTTGCACTGATAGTTTATAAATTGTCAGGAAATATTCAGGGAGTTGCTGAAATTAACGGGAAAACCATTTCCGTTGCTGAGTATTACTATTACCTTAATTTTCTTACAAGACAGGCTGAAGCACAAGGAATAGAGCCGGATAAAAAAGCCCTTAGAATAGAAGCTCTGAAAAATGCCATTGACCAGGAACTTCTCTATCAGGAAGCCCAGAAAGAAGGTATTGAAGCAACAGACGAAGAGGTAAAGCAGTATCTACTTGATATCCCAGCTTTTCAGGAAAAAGGAAAATTCTCAAAAGAAAAATATTTTGCATTTTTGTCAAATATAAATCTTTCTCCCCAAATGTTCGAACAAATCCTGAAAAAAGAACTTTCTATTAGACATCTTCTTGCTATTCATAGAGTTGGTTTTTATATATCAGAGGACGAACTAAACACATTTGTAAAAAAACAACTATCCAGAATTTCAGGAAAAGTAGCCATAATAACACCCAAAATAGCAAACCCTACCCAACAGGAAATAGAAGAATACTACAAACAAAACCTGAAAGAATTTGCCGGTAAAAAAGGAAAATTAATATCAGTTTATAAAATTGACAAAACTATCAAAGATGCAGATAAAAAAGCCCAAAAATTATTTCTAAGTCTGAAAAATAACCAGCAACCATTCCAGGAAGAAGGAATTCAAAAAATCTTTTCAGGAGAAATTTATAACAAAAATGTGAACCTTCCTGAAAAAGTAAAAGAAGAGCTTGACAAACTTTCTAAGCAAAAACCAATACTACTTGTATCAACCGACAAGGCTTACTATCTAATCAAACTTGAAAAAGAAGTTTCAAAACCAATTCCACTTGAAAAAGTTAAGGAAAAAGTCATCACAAGCATAAAAAATAAAAAGCTTGCAAAAAAAACAGAAGAACTATATAAAGCTGTTTCTAAAGAGATAAAGAATATCAAAGACCTGAAAACACTAACAAAAAAATATCAAGCAGAAATTAAAGAAATCAAAAACCAGCCTGCCCAGAGCATAGCAATGGAATACGGAATTCCATTAAATAAGATTTCTCTTTTAACAAAAGCCAAACCCGGCCAGATTTTAGAACCATTTAAAACCTCTAAGGGAATTGTTGTAATAAAAGTTGAAAAGATTTCTCAGCCTGAAGATAAAGCAAAAGAAGATATGCTTAAACTGATGAAACCAATCTTAACCAATACCAAATATCAAACAATTGTCAGAATGTTCATAGACAAGCTGCAAGAAGAGTCAATAATAAAAATCAATAAAAGGATAATTCAATAAATGCAGCAAACTCCGTATGCTTACGATTTTTTATGGAATCAAATAGAACTAGGCTTCCGTGAGATAAGGAAGCCTGCTTATCGCAAGCTTGTGGAGCAGTTTTTATTTGACTCTGAAATCCGCAAAAAAGTAGAAAAACTCCCTGACAAGACAGGAAGAAAATATCAGGGAGGTCTCCTTGAAAAAACTGCTTCTGTTTTATCTCTATCTTTATGTATGTATGATAACTACCCTGAAATTAATATAGACCTTATATTAACTGGTATAATATTATCATTGTTGTGTAAGGCTTTTACTAAAAGGGAATGTTTTGAGAAATTAAAATCATATCCGGAAATAGTTCCATTTATTTTTAAGAAAAGCAGACGAAAGCCTTCCGTGGAACTGACTATTTTTGATGGTATCCATAAGCTTGATAATAAAATAATCCTAAAACTGATGGCACAGCGGGAGCGGACTGGCGGGGAAAAAAAGTAGCGAGGTGAGGTTATGGTTCCAGAAGAGAGGAAGTTGTTTGATAACGGTTCACACCAGAATATTCTTCTTGAAGACTATGGTCATGGTGAAATGGTTCAGGCAAATGTTCATTTTATAGTTGATAGTGGTCAGGGCATTGTTTTAGACCCCGGTGGACACAAAGTTTTCAAACATCTTTTATCAGAAATAGGAGGTCTTATAGGTGTTGATAACCTTAAATATATATTTCTTTCACATCAAGACCCTGACATAGTTGCAGCTATAAATGGATGGCTTATGACAACCAAAGCAACTGCACTTTGCCCAAACCTCTGGACAAGATTTATTCCACACTTTGGAGTAGACAGGCTTGTCATTCACAGAATAAAAGGTATTGGGGACAGAGGAACCATAATAAAACTTGGAAATTCAGAACTTTATATACTCCCTGCCCACTTTATGCATGCACCTGGAAACCTTCAGATATATGATCCAACTTCTAAAATCTTATATTCCGGAGACCTTGGAGCATCACTTGGACAGGATTATATTTATGCACCAAGTTTTGAGGAACATGTTAAATATATGGAAGGCTTCCATAAAAGGTATATTCCAACATCAAAAGTTCTTAAAACATGGGTAAAAATGGCAAGACAGCTTGATATTGAGATAATAGCACCCCAGCATGGTGCAATAATGAAAGGCAAAGATATGGTAAATAAGTTTTTTGACTGGCTTGAAAATCTTGAATGCGGTATAGATATTATGGAAGATGTTTACCAAATTCCACAGGAACATTTTGAAGGATAAAATTGGTTGAACATTATCCGGTTTTACATAGAGAAATATTAAATTTTTTTAAAGATATAAAAGGAAAATATATAGTTGACGCAACAGTAGGAGGAGGGGGTCATTCCTTTTTACTCCTAAAATCTCTTCCGGATATTCATATAATCGGTCTGGACAAAGATGAGTATGCCTTAAAAAAAGCAGATGAAAAATTATCCCAATTCAAAGGTAGATACACCCTTATTAAAAGTTCATTTAAAGATTTGGACAAAGTCCTTGACCAGCTTGGTATTCCTGAAGTCAGTGGTTTTTTATTTGACCTTGGAGTCTCTATGTTCCAATTAAAAACTGAAAGAGGTTTTTCTTTTCAGAGAGAAGAACCCCTTGATATGAGAATGGATACATCCCAGCATCTCACAGCTTATCAGGTTATTAATCAATACCCAAAGGATTTACTTGAAAAGATAATTTTTGAGTATGGAGAGGAAAAATTTGCCAGAAAAATTGCAAAAAATATAGTTGAATACAGAAAGAAAAAACCAATAGAAACCACAAAAGAACTGGCAGATATCATATACAAAACATATCCTCCTCCCCTTCGTAGAAAAAGAATACATCCTGCCACAAAAACATTTCAGGCAATCAGGATAGAAGTAAACAACGAGCTAAACGAAATCAAAGAAGGAGTTACAAAAGCAATAGACAGAACTCAAAAAGGCGGAATAATTGCAGTAATATCATTTCATTCTCTTGAGGATAGAATTGTAAAAAATATTTTTAGAGAAGCCAAAAAGTTAAAGAAAGTAGAAATACTGACGAAAAAACCTATTACACCGGGAGAGGAGGAACTCAAAGAAAATCCTCCCTCACGTAGTGCAAAACTAAGGGTTGCAAAAAGGGTCTAATTATGAGGGAGTTAGTAATAGAGCTAAAAAAAGATTTAAGTTATGTAAAAAAATATACATATTTCTGGGGATTTATATTGCTAATAGCCGGTGCTATGGTTCTTTATAACCAGTATTACTTCAGTATTGATAAACAAATTGTTGAACTTACAAAAATGAAAAACCAGCTTGCAGCAGATAAGTTAATGCTTCAAAAAACAATAAGTAAACTTTCTTCACCTGAAAGAATCAGCAAAATTGCAAAACAAAAACTCAAAATGGATACTGTAGATTATTCAAAAGTGCATTTTATAGATACAAAATAGAGATATGAATGAACAAAAATAAGGTTTATATAGCTGCCTTTCTTATAACCTTAGGTTTTTTTGCAGTCATCGGAAGGTTATTCTACTTTCAGGTTCTAAAACAACAGGAATTTCTGGAATATATCAAAAAGCAATACTATGCCGAAGAGAAAATTATTCTTCCAAGGGGAACAATTTACGACCAGAATGGAAGAATTCTTGGTATTAGTGTTCCAACCATTGATGTATTCGCAATAAAAAAATACATAAAAAACAAAGAAAAGGTTGCAAAAGAACTTTCTAAAATCCTGAGAATTCCTTATCAACAAATCCTGAGAAAATTAAACGGCAAAAAAAATTATGTGGTTTTAGCCAGAAATATAGACAGTTTATATAAGGACAGAATTCTTGCTTTAAGAAAATCTCTACAAGAATGGAATCTTGGAGTTGTTGAAAGTTCAAAAAGATACTATCCCTTAGGTAGCATAGCAGGTTCAAGTATAGGGTTCGTAAACAGATACACTGGTCAAGGGACAGCCGGACTTGAGCTTAAATACGACAGCATACTGGGAGGAGGTTTTGCAAGTATAGTTCTTATGAAAGATGCCCTTGGAAATCCAATAACTATAGAAAAGGAAAAGAATGATAAAAATATAAAAGATATAAAACTAACTATAGACAGTAATATTCAGTATATCGCAGAAGAAGCTTTAAAAAAACTTGTAAAGGAAAGAAAACCTAAAGAAGCAGCAATACTAATTATGGACTCTAACACTGGTGAGATTATAGCCAATGCAACGTATCCAAATTACAATCCGAATAAATACTGGAAATATAAAAACCATAAAAATATATCATTCCAAAATGCCTATGAGGTCGGTTCATTGGCAAAGCCATTTGTCCTCGCAGAAGCTATAGATGAAAACAAGATAGATTTTTCAAAAAAATATTATTGTGGAGAAGGAAAAGTTATTGTTGACGGGGTTAGAATTAGAGACCACAAGTCCTATAAAAATCTTACTCCTGAAGATATAATAGTCCATTCATCAAACGGAGGTATTATAAATATCGCACTCCGTCTTGACCCTGATAAACTTTACGAACGGTTTAGAAAACTTGGTTTTGGAAAATCAACAAAAACATTTCCCGGGGAAGCATCCGGTTTAATCAGACCTTTTAAAAGGAAAGTAGATGTGGCTTATGCGTCGATAGGCCAGAACTGGACAGCTACTCTCGTTCAGATAGCAGTAGCTTACTCAGCAATAGCAAACGGAGGATATCTTGTAAAACCACATTTTGTTAAAGAAATAATTGATTCTTCCTCCGGTAAATCTGAAAAAATTAACCCTGAAAAAATGGGAAAAGTTTTATCAGATGAGACAGTCCAGAAACTCCAAAAAATACTTGTTCAAGTAGTAGAAAGGGGAACAGCTAAAAGGGGAAAATCCAAATATTTTACAATTGCAGGAAAAACCGGAACAGCTCAGAAATACGACCCTGCAATAAAAGCCCTTTCAAATAAAAAATTTTATACATGGTTTGCAGGTTATTTCCCTGCAGAAAACCCAAAATTCACTGTGGTTATATTCGCAAACGAACCGAAAAAAATAAAAAAATGGGAGTTCATAGGCGGTGGTAGCGTTTCAGCTCCTGTTTTAAAATTTTTAGTTGATAGAATAATGTTTTATTACAAACAAAAACCTGATAAAGAGGTGGAGCATGGAAATAAGAACCCACAGGGAAATTAATCCTAAATATTCAGGAGTGCCATTAGCTGTTGAGACTGACAAGTTTGCCTCTGTGATTTTAGAACTTACCGAAGAGATGAAAGCCGATGAAAAAGGTCTTGTCCATGGAGGTTTTATTTTTTCTGCTGCCGATTACTGCTCAATGCTTGCTGTAAATCATCCAAATGTTGTTCTTGCAAAGGCAGAGGTAAAATTTTTAAAACCTGCTGTTGTAGGAGAACATATCGTATTTGAAGGAATAGTTGTTGAAAAAAATGAAAATAAAAGAACAGTAGAAGTTCAAGGAAAAAACGAAGAAAACGAAATCATCTTCACAGGCAAGTTTTATTGCGTAATAACCCCAAAACATGTGCTTGATTAGACCTCTGGCAGAAAAAACAAACTGTGCTATAATATATTCTCCTCACAAGGCGGAGTAGCCAAGTGGTAAGGCAGGGGACTGCAAATCCCTTATGCGCGGGTTCGATTCCCGCCTCCGCCTCCAAATTATACAATCATCTATTATCACTCAATTTTTAAATCTTTATTTGCCAGTTTTTGTTATATTACTTGTCAAAAGGAAAAGGCATTGCCATATTTATTACAGCTAAGCAAAATTTAAGATGTTAATAATGGATATAAAGGAAAGTCTAAAAGAATATGGTAAGCATTTGTTAAATATAGGAGTTGCGATTATAGTTTTTGCTATACCTCAACCTATAATTAGAGGGGAATTTAAAACCAGCATAGCAATGTATTTTATATTTGCTTATATACTTGTCTCTGTTATTGGTAACATTTTTATTGCCATTGGAGGCCAAAAGTATGAATGAAGAATTAACTTATTATTTAATTATTTTTTTGGGAATTATTTTAGGAGCTGGAATAAATGTTATAGTCCTAACCATTTTAAATAAAACATTTGGTCATAAAGAAAAAGAGGGATAACTCTTAAAAACGATACTTTTGCTTATCCGGAATTACCCCTCTAACACCACCTACAGGATTTTCAGTATCTCCCTTGTATCTTGGAATTAGATGAATATGAACATGAAAAATTGTCTGACCGGCAGTTTTACCTATATTTACTCCGATATTATATCCATCAGGGCTAAATTTCTGGTCTAAAAGCTCCTTTGCTTTGTCTATTAAATCAACAAAAGCAATTTTCTCTTCTTTTGTTCCATCAAAATAATTATCAAAATGCCTATAAGGAATAATTAACATATGCCCTTTTGTTACAGGGTATTTGTCGTATATTGCATAACACAAGTCATTTTTTAGAATTATATTTTCCTCAGGTATATTGCAAAAGGGACATTTAGTATTCATTTTCCATCTCTCCTTTTATATTTTTCCATAATCTTTGTAATCCCCAGATGGTATAAATTCTCCTTCAGGATAAGGATAAAAATAAATCCATGCTTTGATAGGTTTACCATTTAATAGCACTTCTATCTCTTCCCGATAATAAACATCCGGATGTTCTTCAAGCTGGTCTAAGCATCTTAGAGTTTCTTCATCTACTTCATAAACCTCCCCTTTTATATGTGTTCTTGGAATTTTAACCACATAAGGTATCCCGTCTGCGTAAAGACTATATTTTTCTTTTGTCCTTGCCTCTCCTAAGAATTTACTATTTTCCAATAATCTATGATTCCAATAGCCCTTTCTCAAAGTGCCATAAACAAAAACGTAAAATTTTTTACCCAATTTTCATCGCCTCTACTAATGTAATAAACTAAATTCTATTAAAATTTTGTTTTTTAGGAAATTTTAATGGTAGAGTTTGAATTTTCACGGATAAGACTTGAATATACTGCCCTTACAGATTTTAAACAGCCCTATTTTTTAGGTTCTTCAATTAGGGGAGTTTTGGGGAAAAGATTAAAGAAAATAGTATGTATAAAACCCCGGGAAGATTGCAAAGTATGCGAGTTTAACAAAACCTGCCCTTATACCGTAATTTTTGAAACAGAGTTTTACCTAAATATGCCATCAAAATATGTTCTTCAACCTGAATATAATTCCAAACAATTAAAGGAAGGAGATAAGCTAAACATTGATATAACACTTCTTGGATTTGCTTCAAATTATTGGGAATTTATTATCCAGTCTTTGAATACGGTAATAAATTTGGGAAAAGAAAGATTTATCAAACAAACAGGGGTATATTATTACCATCCGTTTGCAGGCAGCTATGAACCTTTAAAATCTGTTGTTCCCAGATTTAACGCCCGTGATTTTTTTGATATAAGAACGGGGAAAGAAGAGATAAATATAAGGCTTTTTCCTACCTCTCTAAAATTCGGTGGCAAATATATAAAAGCCAATGAGTTTAGCAAGGATTATTTAATAAAAGCTGTTGTCAGCCGAGTTTCAAATGTAGCCCAGAATTACGGCAGCAAAACTGACAAAATATTTATAAACAAATCCAAACTTGAAATCTCAGACCAAAATATGAAGCCTTCTCCCCTGAAAAGATGGTCAAACAGAAAAAAGAAAAAGATGATTGTTCCGGCCTTTGAAGGAAGTTTCAAGCTAAAAGGTGATATTAATGAGATATATCCATACTTGCTAATGCTGGAAAATATAAATCTGGGAAAATCAACAAGTTTTGGTCTTGGTGTAGTTAGAACAGAGTAATAAAGTTGCACATAGATTTATAATCATGGTAAGTTATAAGTAAGTATCTGGCTACATTACAGGAGAATATGATCTAAATCATATAAAAATCTCTACAAAATCAGGGTGTAAATTTTAGCAAGATGGACTCAAATTTTAGATAATAATTGGAACTCAATGATTAGCGAACTGCATAAATTTTATGCAACTGAAAATCTGTAGAAATTTCACAATTTGGGGAAAACATTGATAATAAAAGCTAATAAGTAAATTTTAAGGGGAAATTTAGACTCATTTGAAAATATAAAATTAACAGCTTAATCGCAAAAATCTAAGCTCTGGAACTGACCCGCTGATTTGAGGGTATTGCGACGGTTTAGTAACCTTTTCAATAGCTTCAAAGATTTCCTGGAACTGATCTGCCGGTTTAAGGGTATTGTGGTAGTCAAATAGTTAAATGGCTTGGTATTTTTAAAACTGAATATTGATTTAGATATTTAACCCTCAGAATATTTCCAACCTTAGAACTTTCTTCGCCAGATTCTATTTTCTAAGCCCTAATTTATTGGAAAATTTTATAATCCAAATTTCTATCTTATCTTCTTCCCTTTAATCTTGAAATCGTCTATAAAAAATCCCAACTTATCTAAAGAAGCCGTTATGATGGTTATCATAGCTTAAAATAATAAGGATTTTATTCTATACTTGAATAAAATTTTGTTAATCAGGAGGACTAAATGGCACTTCAGGGAGTAATGGACACCCTCAAAAATGCAAATCTTGAGGAAATTGGCGTTAGCTTTTCACTGGCAGACCTTTTAAGAGATATAAGAATAGATGGAAATAATGTTTACATAAAACTTTTTTCACCAAGTGAAAAATATCACGAGTATCTCAGAGAAAAAGCAGAAACAGTATTAAAATCTATAGGAGCAGAGCAAGTAGAAGTTGAATTTACTTCAGAACCACCAAAACCACAGCAGCAACAACCGCCACAACCACCTCCACAGGAAAATCCATTTGAAAATAGGAGAAGAATCCCCGGAGTCAAAAAAGTTATAGCTGTTGCTTCAGGTAAAGGTGGAGTAGGAAAATCTACTGTAGCAGTTAACCTTGCAGCAGCACTTAAGAAAATGGGTTATGAAGTAGGATATCTTGATGCTGATATGTATGGTCCTTCAGGACCAACAATGCTTGGAGCTAAAGATAAACAGGTGACAGCAACACCTGATAACAAACTTATTCCTCCAGAAGCCCATGGGATAAAAATGATGTCAATAGGTCTTCTGTTACCTTCAGAAGACACTCCTGTAATATGGAGAGGCCCTGTTCTTTTTAAAGCATTATCCCAATTCCTATTTGATATAAACTGGGGAGAAGGTCTTGATTTCCTCATTATAGATTTACCTCCAGGAACCGGTGATGTTCAAATTACACTTGGGCAAACCGCAGAAATAGATGGAGCAGTTATAGTAACAACCCCTCAAGATGTAGCCCTCATAGACGTCAAAAAAGGAATACAGATGTTCAACGAAGTTCAAATACCGGTTCTGGGGATAGTTGAAAATATGAGCTATTTTGTTTGCCCGGATAGTGGAAAAGCTTATGAAATATTTGGAAAATCAAAAACAGAAGAAATAGCAAAACAATATAATACGGAGCTACTTGGAAAAATTCCTATAGAACCAAAAGTAGCTGAGTTTGCAGACCTTGGAATACCTATTGTTTTAGCAAAGGAAGACAGCGACTCAGCAAAAGCATTTATGGAAATAGCACAAAATGTAATAAGAAAACTAAGTGAGTAATAAAAAGGAGGATTTAGATATGATAGAAAAAAGAGGCATCGTTTACGCTGACCATCTGGCAACAACACCTGTGCCGGAAGAAATAGTAGAGGCTATGAAGCCTTACTTTACAGAGCATTTTGGAAACCCAACATCTCTGCATAAATTAGGAGTTCAAGCTAAAAAGGCTATAAATAGAGCCAGAGAACAGGTTGCAGAACTTTTAAATGTGGGAAATCCTGAAGAAATTGTTTATACATCCGGAGCAATAGAGGCAAATAACCTTGCTATAAAAGGATTTGCAAAAGCTCCAGGTATTACAAGAAGAGGAAAACATATTGTTGTTTCTGCAATAGAACACCACTCTATCCTTCACTCATGCAAAACTCTGGAAAAAGAAGGATACGAAGTTACATACATAATGCCAGACGAATACGGTATTATAACCCCTGAGAAAGTTGCTGAAGCAGTTAGAGAAGATACAATTCTTGTTTCTATTGGTTATGCAAACAGGGAAATAGGAACAATCCAAGATATGCCTGCACTGGTTGCAGCAGCAAAAGAGAAAAACCCAAGAGTTGTTTTCCACTCTGATATTGCTGCAGCTGTAGGTCATACACCTGTTAATGTAGAGGAATGGGGACTTGATATGGCCTCATTTACAGGACACTATTTCTACGCACCAAAAGGTGTAGGTGGTCTTTATGTTAAAAAAGGAGTTCGTCTAAAACCTTTAATTGAAGGCGGTATTCAAGAAGGTGGAAGAAGAGCAGGAACAGAACCGGTGCCATTGATTGTTGGAATGGGTGCAGCAGCAGAACTGGCCATCAAAGAAATGGATGACAGGGTAAATAGACTCAAAGCATTAAGAGATAAACTCAAAAAAGGAATTGAAGAAAAAATACCTTACATCCAGTTCACAGGGCATCCGGAAAAAAGACTTCCTAACCATCTTTCATTAATTGTTATGTATATTGAAGGTGAAGCTATGCTTCTTATGCTTGATTACCATAAAATTTATACAGCTTCCGGTTCTGCATGTGTTTCCTATGCACTTAAACAATCACATGTTCTTGCTGCAATAGGTGTTGATAAAGAGATGTCCAACGGTTCAATTGTTTTCTCTCTTGGTAGGGAAAATACAGAGGAAGACATTGATTACATACTTGATAAATATCCTGCAGCAGTTCAAAGACTTAGAGAAATATCACCATTTGGACCTGAAAACTGGGATGAATTTGCCAAAAAAGCAGACAAATTTAAAAACGTAAAATAAATTATTGGCTCCCTTTTGGGAGCTTTTTTATTTACCTGTAAGGACTTTACCTATATCATAATCAGAAATAATACCTATCAAAATCTTTTCTTCTGAGTTGTTAACTACCGGAGCAACACTAATATTATTTTCAACAAATATACTCAAGGTTTCAAATAATGTTAACTCATCTGTTATACATATAGGATTATCATTCATTATTTCATAGATAAGGGTTTGTTCCTGCTTTATATTACAGGCTTTAATCAGGTCATTACTTGTTACTAAGCCAATAACTTTTCCCTCTTTATCCACAACAGGAAGAGCAGAAATTCTATATTCCTGCATAAATTTACTGGCATATAAAACCGTGCTTTCAGGGCTTATAGTGATAACCTCTTTTTTCATAATATCTTTAACAAGATATCTGTTTAAGATTAGATATTTAATCTCATCTTGATGGGCGGCTGAATCCAGTTTGGTGTCAACCTGACTTTTGAAAATACTCTTTTCCCCTGATAAAAAGTGAGATATGGCAACAGCCACAGTTGCAGGAACAAGTAGTTGATATCCACCTGTTATCTCGGCAACCAGGATAATAGTAGATAAAGGGGCTTTAGCAGCCGCTGCAAATGTAGAAACCATACCAACAACAGTCATAGCTGTTATATTAAAAGATGAGCTATCGGGAACTCCTAATGAATGCAAAATATTATAAACAGAAGCTCCTGTTAAACCACCTATAACAAGGGAGGGACCAAACACACCTCCGGAACCACCTGAACCTAATGTAAAAGCAAAGGCAATAATAACAAGAAATATTCCTATAAAAATCTTCCATTCCGGAAGATACTCAAGCCTATCCAGCATAATAAGCTGAAGCCAGCCATATCCTGTTCCAATAGCAACAGGGATTGTCATTCCTATAATCCCAACCATAAATCCGCCTATTCCAGGTTTCAACGCAGGATGAACCTCAAGTCTATCAAAAAAACGCTTAGCCTCATCCAGTGCAAAAATCATTATTCTGGCTATAATTGCAGTAGAAATTCCTAAAATCAGATAAGATAAAAAGTCAAATATGCTAAAACCATCAAACTCCGGCAGTCTAACAAGAAATAAAGGAGAAAATCCAAAAATAGAACCAACAACAATAAAAGCAACAAATGAAGCGATAAAACTGGGAATTAAAGCATCAACCTCAAAATCTTTTTTATAAAATACTTCAGAACTAATAATTGCACCTGCGAAAGGAGCTTTAAAAACACCTGCAATTCCGGCACCAAGTCCGACAGCAAGGGCAATATTTCTTTCCCTGTCTGATAGTTTGAACAATCTACCTACAAAAGAGCCAATACCAGCACCAATAAGAGCAATAGGACCTTCTTTCCCAGATACCATACCACTACCAATTGTTATTGCAGAAGTAATGAGCTTCCAGATAGACGTTTTTAGCCCGAGAGGAATTCTTTTATGAAATGCCCTTATAGCTGCATCTGTTCCAACTCCGGCAGATTCGGGAGAAAACAAATGAACCAGAATACCAACAATAATACCACCAATAGCTGTGGAAATAGGTAATAAATAAGGATGTTTCATTATAAATGTGTAATTTTCTTCTCCCCCTTCCCCCAGAGGTAAAGGAGGTATATAACCTACAAATTTAACTAAAAATGTATCTGTGAAAAAATAGATAGCTTTAAGGAATAAGATTGCAAAAATACCAGCGAGGAGTCCTATAATGACGGGAATCATTAAGTTTAGATAATTGAATCTATATCCCAGAATAGTCTTTAACAAAACACCTGCCCCGCTGCCTTTATACAGAAATAATTATAAAACTATGGAAAAGCATTTACAAATAAAAACTTTAGACAGCAGGGGCATAATAACATCTTTTTGGAGATTGAATTTTACCTTCCTTTTTTAATTTCTTAATAACTTTGTCGACTTCCTTCTTATCTAAACCGGTAATTTCTGCTATTTCCCCACTTTTCAATGGTTTACCGGCTTTTTCTAAGGCCTCTAAAACTTTTTCTTCCATAGACATTTCAAACCTCCTCTAAAAAGCTTTATAATTAATTTTCGTAAAGGAAGATATATGATTTAACTCATTGAGGGTATACATTATAAATAATAAATTGAAAGCAGAATAAAAATCGGAGGTATAACGATGTTTGAATATACAGAAAAGGTAATGGATCACTTCATGAATCCAAGGAACTTGGGAGAAATACCTAATCCTGATGGATATGGACAGTGTGGTAACCCATCTTGTGGAGATGCAATGCTTTTTACAATAAAAGTAAACAAAGAAAATGATGTTATAGAAGATGTTAAATTCAAAACATTTGGATGTGGTTCTGCTATAGCAGTTTCTTCTGTTCTTACAGAAATGGTAAAAGGTAAGCCTATAGACTATGCACTTAACCTGACTTACAAAGAAATTTTTGAAGAGCTTGGGGGACTTCCTTCACAAAAAATACACTGCACAAACCTCGGACTTGAAACACTCCACGTTGCTATCAAGGACTACCTTCTGAAACAAGGTAGAGTTGAAGAAGCTAACAAAATTCCTGATTGTATAGAAGAAGAGGAAGAAGAAGGTATTGACTTAGAACATATAGGGTAATGGCCATGGAGAAAGACATTTTCTCAATGGATAAAGATACAACAATATGCTTCTGCAATGATGTCTCTTTAGGGGAAATACTGCAGGCTATCCAGAATGGAGCCTGCACCCTTGATGATATTATGGATGCTACAGATGCAGGCACTGCCTGTGGTCTGTGTAAATCCCCTGAAGATGACCCAGATGGAGAAAGAGAAGTTCATTTAACAGAGATATTACAACAAGCTAAAGAAAAAGGTATATGTCCAGAATAATGAAGGAAAAAAGAAGAGCAATAGCTTTATATTCAGGAGGTCTTGATAGCACATTAGCTATAAAACTAATTCAAAATCAAGGGATAGATGTAGTTGCAGTTCATTTCTATACAGGCTTTTGTATCACGGAAACAAAAAGAAGAAGAGGCGAGAAAAAGCCAGACGGCTCACATTATATGAATCCGGCCTTAAAATATGCTGCAAAATACGGCTTCAAGCTGGAAATTGTTGATATTTCAGAAGAATATTTTGATATTGTTACTAATCCAAAATACGGATATGGGGCAAATGTAAACCCTTGCATAGACTGTAGAGCCTTTATGTATAAAAAAGCAAAGGAATTAATGGATGAGTTTGATGCTGATTTTATAATCTCAGGGGAAGTTCTAAATCAAAGACCAATGAGCCAGCACCTTAAAGCTATGAAAATCATAGAAAGGGAAGCTGGAGTAGAAGGTCTTGTCCTGAAGCCTCTTTCTGCAAAAGTTCTACCTCCTACAATACCTGAAATAAAAGGCTGGGTTGATAGGGAAAAACTGGAAGGAATTGTAGGAAGAAGCAGAAAAAGGCAGTTTCAACTGGCAAAAGAACTTGGAATAGATGAATTTGAACAGCCTGCAGGTGGTTGCTGTTACTTAACAGATGAAAACTTTGCCAGAAAATATATGGAAACTTTATCAGTAGAAAATAAAATAACAAGAGAAGACCTGTATCTGCTTACCATTGGAAGACATTTCAGACTTCCTACAGGAACAAAAGTTGTAGTTTCCCGTAATGAAGGAGAAGGTAATTTCATAAGAGGATTGAAGAAAAATTACTGGTTCTTTGAGCCAATTGGAAAAGGTGCAGTTGCCATAGCAAAAACAATAGAAAATAGGGATTTAACTCAGGAAGAAATTAAAGATATAGCAAATTTGGTAGCAAGATACTCTAAAACAGATGAAAATGGTAAAATAAATATAAAATGGACATCCCCTACAGGGGTAGAGGGCATTACCGAAGGTCAAAGACTACAAGAAGAAATATTAGAAAGCTGGAGGATATAATGGATTTAGAAAATATAAAACCTGATATTACCCATGATGCAACAGGGACTTTTTGCCCAATCCCTATAACAGAACTTGCAAAAGTGATGAAACAGGCTAAAAAAGGACAGATTGTTGAACTTCTTGCAGATGATGAAGGAGCTATTCAGGACGTTCCTGCATGGTGTGAAACAACAGGAAATGAGTTTTTAGGATATAAAGAAGAAGATGGCGTATATGTATTTTATGTAAAGAAAACTCAGGACTGATGAACATGAAAATAACAGAAGATATGAAAGTTTTCCATCTGCTTGAAGAATTTCCTGAGAGCGAAGAAATAGTTAAAAAATATTTCGGGTATTTTTACGAAAAAAAATTAGAAGATATAGCACTAAAAAGATTGAGCATAAAAGGTGCTTTCAATGTTTTAAACATACCCGAAGAAGACAGACAAAAATTTTTTCAGGAACTTCAAGAAAAATTAGGTGTTGAAGTTCCTAAAATCAGTATGGAGAAAGAGTGATGGTTAAAACAAGAGAGCAAGAAGTAGAAAATGTTTTAGAAATGATTAGACCTGCTTTAGCATTGGATATGGGGGATATTAAACTTGTAAAAGTAGAAGATGATACTGTTTATCTTGAACTTCTTGGAGCCTGCTCTACATGTCCGGTGCCTGATATAACAATGAAGGATGTTATTATAGTAGCGATTAAGAACTTCTTACCATGGGTTAAAAAGGTTCATATTGGACAACATAAATTTGAAATACAAACATGAGTAATGTTTTAGTAGACGGGGAAACAGAAGTTTACGGGATAATAGGTTATCCTGTCCGACATTCAAAGTCCCCCCAATTCCAAACCGCCGCATTCCAAGCCCTCGGTATAAATGCGGTCTATCTTCCTTTTCAAGTTAGACCTGAAGACCTTCAAAAAGCAATAAATGGCATAAAAGCCCTATCAATCAAAGGAATCAATGTTACCGTTCCACACAAAGAAGAAGTCATAAAATATCTGGATGAAATATCAGAAGAAGTTGAATATATAGGTGCCTGCAATACGATTAAAAATATAGATGGATATTTGCAGGGATTTAACACAGATGCCTATGGATTTATAGAAGGTCTTAAGGAGCTTACCCCTGATTTTGCAGATAAAGAATTTCTTGTGATTGGCGCAGGAGGAGCTTCAAGAGCTGTTGTTTACGGACTTATAAAATCTGGAGTTCAAAAAATAATACTTGCCAATAGAACCGTTAAAAAAGCAGAAGAAATTGTATCTGATTTTAAAAAATTAAATAGATTTATTGAAGAAATCATAGAAGTTATTCCTCTTAATCAGATAGAGAATCATCTAAAAGAAGTAGATATTATCGTAAATACAACCTCAATTGGTCTAAAAGATGAAGACCCACCATTATTTGATTACTCCAAAATAGAAAAAAGACATATTATTGTAGATATTATTTACAAAAAAACAAAACTGCTTCAGGCAGCAGAAGAGAAAGGTTGCCTTTATCAAGATGGACTTCCTATGCTTCTTTATCAGGGGGCAAAGGCATTTGAGATATGGACAGGCCAAAGAGCCCCAATCGAAGTAATGAGGGAAATTTTATCCAAATAAACCTAAGACAGTGTATTGTCTTAGTCTTTATCAGGAAATTTTTCTTCCAGTAGCTTTAAAACTCCAGAAATAATATCTATAGGCTCAGGAGGACAGCCTTTTATCCATACATCAACAGGAAGTTTATCCTGAATACCGTCCATTGTGGCATAACTTCCTTTAAAAACTCCGCCATCTAAAACACAATCTCCAACTGCTATAACAAATTTAGGCTCTGGCACATTTTCATAAGCTCTTAAGACTGCTTTATACATATTTCTTGTCATACAACCTGTTATCATAATTGCATCTGCATGCTTAGGAGAGGCAACAAATTTTATCCCAAATCTTTCCACATCATAATAGGGATTTGATAAGGCGGAAATTTCATACTCACAGGCATTACAGGAACCGCTGTCAACCTCTCTTATCGCAAAACTCCTTTGAAAATATTTATCAATCTTTTCCTTTAGCTTTTTACCTAAAATCTCAACATTTTCATCTCTTACCTGTATATCCTCCGACTTTATTCCTTCTTTAAGCCTTATTTTTAGTATATTAAACATCTCTCCTCCTGATTTTTTACATTGTAAATATATAGTTTTGCTTCTATTTTATTATTATAATTTAAAAAATTGTTAACTGAAAATGGTAAGCGTGATGAAAACATTAAATTTGAAAATTAGCGATAAACTTTATCGGGAAATTGAAATTTTAAGTAAAGAAAAAGGAAAAAATCCTGACGAAGTAGCAGTAGAGTTATTATCACAGGCTATAGAAGAAGATATTTTTTTGAAAAAAGCTAAAAAGATTATAGAAGAAGAAAAAAATTTACTAAAGAAACTTGCTTAAATGTTTTCTCCTAAACTGATAGAAGAAATTCATAAGGAAATAATCCGTTCTACAGGTGGAAGCTTTGGTATTAGGGATGAAAATCTTCTTGAAAGTTCTTTAAAAGTTCCTTTTCAAACCTTTGGTAAAGAAGATTTATATAAAACTCCTATAGAGAAAGCTGCAAAATTACTGGAAACCATTATAAAAAACTATCCCTTTGTTGATGGAAACAAAAGAGTTGCCTATGTCCTCTTTAGATTATTTTTAGAAGAAAATGGATATGTTTTAACTGCCACAGAAGAAGAAAAATATAACCTGATTATGAGTATAGCCTCACATAAAATTTCTTACAAACAGATCATTGAATGGACAAGAAAGCATTCCAGTAAAGTTCAATCTTAAAATTTTTAGCTTTAAATCTTTTGTTAAACTCACAAAAAGGAGTTACCAAAATATCTGCTATAGTTAAAAATATATATGCTAAAAGTTTTTCTTAAAGGTCGTTTCCTGCGTAAGATAAATTAAGGCTTTTGTTAACCAATGGGAAGTCTGCAATAATATTTCCTAAAACTGCAAACTGGATTGTTTGCCAGTTGTGGAAAGAAGGGTCTCTTACTTTCCATCTAAAGATTTTCCCTTCTTCATCTGTCTGAACATAATGGATAATATCTCCTCTTTGTCCCTCTGCATATCCAAGAGTCCAGCTATTTTTCTTAATTTCTCCTAAATCTGTTTTAATCTCTCCATCCGGTAAGTTTGCCAAACACTGACGGACTATTGAAATACTGTTTTCTAAATCAGATAGTCTTACTCTAAGCCTTGCATAAACATCTCCTTCTTTAAGGACAATACTATCAAACTTTAACCTGTCATATACAAGATAAGGATGTTCTTTTCTAATATCTGAGGACAATCCTGAAGCTCTTGCAGTGTATCCAACAGCGGATAAATCCTTAACAGTTTCATATTTTATCCTTCCTGTTGTTTCAAGTCTTTCAAGGATACTTGCATTATTGTGGAGTATATTTGCATACTCTTTGTATTTTTCTTCTATCTCATTTAGTTTGTGTTTTAGCATTGCGATTTTTTCATTGTCTAAGTCTATATTTACTCCGCCAAGGGTAAGAACACCTTTATTAAATCTGCTTCCAGATAAAGCTTTATTGAGCCTCATCAGGTCTTCTTTTAAAATGAATACTCCCTGAGCTCCAAATGTATAACCAACATCCTGAAACAGCCATGCAAAATCATTTAGATTACACATTATTCTTTCAAGCTCAGCAAAGATAACTCTGAGATGTTTTGCCCTTTCTGGAATTTCGGTGTTTGATAGTTTTTCAATAGCCTGAACGTATGCAAGGGTATGGGCAAAACTGTGGTCTCCTGAAATTTTATCTGTGTATTGTAGAACCTCTTCTGGCGTTTTCCCTTCTGCAAGTTTTTCTATTCCTCTATGTTTCCAGAAATGCCTTATTTCAAGTTGTAGTATAGGCTCTCCTGCAAGATGAAATCTAAAATGTCCCGGCTCAATAATTCCTGCGTGGATTGGCCCTACAAGTATGTTAAATACGCCTTCTCCTTTTACTTTTTTATACTCATACTCTCCGTATTTCATAAACTTTGGCCTTTTGTCCCATGGATAATCTTTTCTAAGTGGATACTCATCCTGAGGAAAATTTTCAGGATATTTCATCAAAGGTCTTAAATCTGGGTGATTAAGTGGAACAAGCCCAAACATATCGTGGATTTCCCTTTCATACCAGTTTAGAGCAGGAATGTTGTTTGACAGGGAAACAAATCTTTCTTTAACTTCTATTTGGAGAACGAAAAATATATTTTTTTTGTGGTATGAATAAACATACTTTATCTTGAATGTGTCATCTTTTTCTCTTTCATCTGTGCATACGACGGTAGCAAGCTCACAGTCTAAATCTCTGAAAATATAAATTGAGATAGGAGCAAGGTTATGGGGTTTAAAAGAAATTACAACTTCGTTGTCGCTGTTCATGTATATATCATCAATTTTGTCTTTTATAGGTTCTAAAAGCTCCCATACTTCTTCCTTTGTCATTTTCTACCTCACTATCTGGTCAATATTTTTAAATAAAATGTTTATCTTCTCTGGAATATAAAAAGTAAGAACAACGCAGATAATAACCAGTATCAGCATTGGAATAATCATCCATGGGTTTTCTGATTTTTTCTCCTTATTTGGCTCTCCCATTAACATCTGTGAAAAGTGGTAAACGAAACCGCCAAATATCAGGATTAATAGGGCTATAAGAATAATAGCCTGCCATACATAGCCTTCTTTAAAAGCTGACATAAAGACTAAAAACTCGCTGGCAAAGATATTAAAAGGTGGAGTACCTGTTATTGCCAGCACACCTAAAAGCATTAGTCCAGCAGTAATAGGTAATGTTTTAAAAAGTCCTTTTATCTCAAAAAAGTTTTTTGTATGGAAATTTGTTAAAACAGAACCTACAGAGAAAAACATAAGTCCTTTTACAAAAGCGTGATTTAAAAGGTGGAAAATACCTGCAAAAATTGCAAGCTTTGTGTTTATTCCGAAGGCAAAGGCAATAATTCCCATATGCTCCATTGTTGAATAAGCAAGAAGCCTTTTGTAATCAATCTGTTTGATTATGAATATGGAAGCCACAAAAACGGTGAATATTCCAAATATTACCAAAAGCTGGGCTCCAAAATCCCCAACTCCTGCTTTGTTTAAAATCGCTTCTACTCTGATTATTGAGTAAAAAGCACAGTTTAGTAAAACTCCAGACATTAAAGCACTAATAGGTGTAGGAGCTTGCGAGTGTGCATCAGGAAGCCAGAAATGAAGTGGAGCAAGTCCCATTTTTGTTCCAAAGCCAACTAAAACAAATATAAATGCAAGTTTTAAAAGAAATGGATTTATGAAAGATGCAATATTTATAATTTCTGTCCAGTTTAAAGCATCAAGCTCATATCCAAGCTTACCTGAAACGCTAAAATACAGAATTATTATTCCAAAAAGAGCAAGGGCAATTCCTACAGAACAAAGGATGATATACTTCCAGCCTGCCTCTACAGCCTCCCTGTTTCTGTAAAAACTGATAAGGAGAGCCGTTGCAAGGGTTGTTCCTTCTATGGCAATCCATAAAATACCAAAGTTGTTTGACAATGAAACCAGAAGCATTGCAAAAATAAAGGCATTCATCCAAAAGTAAAATTCCCGAACCTTTTTCTCAGGAAGACCATGCTCAACTTCCTTTTTCATATAGCCAATTGAATAAATAGAAGTCAAAAATGAAAGGCCTGTTATAACAAGCAGTAAAACTCCGTTTAAAGCATCTAAAAAAAGCAGATTATTAAGTTCAAAAATCTGCTTGTCTTGAATTACTTTACCAATTAAAAACCATGATATTGTTAAATTTACAAAAGAAACCAAAATCTGCAGGTAATAAGTAAACCTTAGCGGCAAAAAATATGAAAAAACAGCCCAGATAAGCTGAAGTAGCAGAATTATTTTCATTCTGCCTCACCTTTTTCTTTATTCTGTTTATCCTGATACCACTTTTTATCTCTTTCATCTACAATTGTTCCCTTCTTAGACCAGTAAATCATAAGAAAAATGATAAGGCCAAACATCAAACCAAATACAACTACTGCAAGCCAGAGTTCTGTTGTTTCGCTCATCATCTACTCCTTTAAACTGCTTAGTTTATCTGTATCAATATCCTGAAAACTTGTTCTTATCTGGTAAATCATTATTCCTGCCATTAAAGCTCCAACAAAAACATCAAAGAAAATTCCTATCTCAACGATAAAAGGCATACCTTTTGTTATAGAAGTTCCTGCAAGCATTATTCCATTTTCAAGGGTTAAAAATCCTAAGATCTGAGTGATCGCCTTCTTCCTTGAAATCATTATGAAAATTCCTATAA
>NZ_JALVTW010000008.1 GCF_027023985.1 Persephonella sp.
ATGATTAGCGAACTGCATAAATTTTATGCAACTGAAAATCTGTAGAAATTTCACAATTTGGGGAAAACATTGATAATAAAGGCTAATAGGTAAATTTTAAGGAGAAATTTATACACATTTAAAAACATAAAATTATCCGCTAAGCCGCAAAAATCTAAGCGCTGGAACTGACCCGCTATTTTGAGGGTATTGTAGCTATGTGACTATAAATCTGGATTTATGCGTTATAAAGGGAAATAGTTTAGATTTTTATTTTGAATTTATTTTTTCTTTTTTTAATTTGCTGAGCTATGGCTTTTATATAAGCTTCTGATTTTTCTTTATCTCTAAACTTTTTAATTTTCTTTTGAAATTTATCTATATTTTTCTCTTCCTTTTGCAATTCCGAAATTGGACTTTAAAAAGTCTTATAATAAAGTTTACTTATACTGCGATTTTTCTAATATACCTTTCTTTCTGGTATAATTTTTTTAATATCTTTGTGTGGGGAAACATTTGGAAAGCAGTATTTTAGACAGCAACATAGAAGTTGAACTGGAATTTTTAATAGTTTCAAATAGCCTTAATTTAGATACTTTAAGAGATTTACAGGAAAACGATGAGATAGAAATAACAAATCCCCAATACATCATTACAGTTAATAAACTTCCCTTTTATATCCCAAAAATAAAAGAAGAAAACGGGCTTATCATAGGTAAAATATTAAAGATATTAGAGCCTTCAGATGCACTAAAATATAAAGAAAAATATTTACTATAGGAGAGAAAATGGCAGCTGTTATTTTAGATGGAAAATCCCTCGCTAAGCAAATAAGAGAAGAACTCAAAAAGGAAATAGAGGGATATTTGAAGCAAGGACATAGAAATCCTAATCTGGTTGTTATACTTGTCGGAGAAGACCCTGCAAGTCAGGTATATGTAGAAAACAAAAGAAAAGCCTGCAAAGAAGTCGGTATAAATTCAATGGTTTTTAAACTTCCTGAAAATACTACCCAGACAGAACTCCTTGAACTGATAGGAAAATTCAACGGGGATGAGGATATAGATGGTATTTTGGTTCAGCTCCCTTTACCATCACATATAAACACTCAGGAAATAATTGAAGCAATTAATCCCCATAAAGACGTTGATGGATTTCATCCTGAAAATATGGGTAAGTTAGCCACTGGCAAAGATGATGGGATAATTCCTTGCACTCCCCTTGGTATCTGGATTATGCTTAAACATTACAAAATTCCTACATTCAAAAGGGATGTTGTTATAGTAGGCGCAAGTAATATTGTAGGAAAACCAATGGGGCTTTTATTCCTTAAAAATGAGGAAGCTCCTGTATCTATATGTCATATAAACACAAGAGACCTTAAGTCTTACACAAGAATGGCGGAGATACTTATCGTTGCCGTCGGAAAGCCTGGACTAATCACAGCAGATATGGTTAAAGAAGGTGCTGTTGTAATAGATGTTGGTATTAATAGATTAGAAGATGGTTCTTTAGTTGGTGATACTGATTTTGAGGCTTTAAAAGAGAAAGTATCAGCAATAACACCAGTTCCCGGTGGTGTTGGCCCCATGACAGTAGCTTCTTTACTGCTAAATACAGTGAATATTTATAGAAAAAAACTTGGTTTTGCTCCACATCCTCTTACGCAGATTTGATATTATCCCGGGAAACTATACCACCTGATAGAATAATTTTTGTTGCGTCCTCAACAGACATATCTGTGTGGATTACCTCGTTCTCTTTTACAAAAACTGTATACCCAGAGGTCGGGTTAGGTGCAGTAGGCACATAAACCAGATAATAAATCTCTCCATCCACAAGGGTTTTATTTGCAATAAACCCTATTGAATACATGCCTTTTCTGGGGAATTCTACCAAAACAGTTTCTTTAAATTTGCCTTTTCCCTTTTGATTAAATAGGTTTTCCATTAGCTGTTTTACAGCCAGATAAACAGAGCGGACTATTGGTATTCTGTTTATTAAACTATCCCATAGAGAGATAACTTTTTTCCCGAAATAATTCTGGGCAATTAATCCAATAAGAAAAATCAAAACAATTGTAATAAGAAGGCCAATACCCGGAATATTGGGTATTGGCATTATATATCTAAGAATAGGTAAAACCAGATTATTTACAAAGGCCAGCAGCCATACAACAATCCATATTGTTATGGCTATAGGAATGAAAACAAATAAACCGGTTAAAAAAATATCTCTTAGCCTGACAATTAAAACCTTTTTTCTATAATCATTCACTTTTGCTTCCTGTTGGTGCCCCATTATTTCCCGGTCTTTGATATGGAACCGGTATGTATTGAACTGATGGTGTTCCAGCCGGTTGTGGATATAAATCCATTAGTGCATAAACTTCTTCTGGAACATCTGTAGAAACCTTGAGGCCTAAAGCCTGTAAATGTTCCACAGTCACAGGATAGTCATGGGTATATTTACCGGTTGATAACTCTTCTGCCACTCTTTCTGCGATTTCCTCACTGTAGCCCTTTTTCAATAATAGCTTTTTAACATTTTCAAACATCTGTTTAAGTGCCTTTTCACTCACATCAATTTTTACCCATGTTGCATCATCAATTTCATCAGGCTTCTTAAGTTCCTTAATTTTTACTAAAGAGGCTGCAGGTTCCTGTCCAAGCTGAGGGTCAACAGGTCCTAAAACTGCATGTCTATCAAGAATTATCTCATCTGCAGCAAGTGCTATAAGTGTTCCTCCTGACATGGCATAATGGGGGACTATTACCCTTACAGGTGCTTCGTGGTCTGCAAGTGCCTGTGCAATCTGTGTTGCAGCAAGGGCAAGACCACCTGGGGTATGAATAATAAAATCAATAGGTAAATCTTTTGGGGTCATTCTTATGGCTCTTAAAACTTGTTCAGAGTCTTCAATGGTAATAAATCTCATCATAAAAAATCCCAGAAAAGAACGAGTTTCTTGTCTGTGAATCATTGTGATAACACGGGATTTTCTTTTTTCTTCTATTGCTCTGATAAGCCTTTCCCTACTCCACTCTAAAGTCTGGGCTTTTAACATAGGGAATATTAAAAGCAGTATAAATATCAACCAAAATAACTGGTTTAACCACATTGCAGCAGATGGATCCATCTCTATTCCTCCTAACCATGTATTTTTTCAAATGCTTCTCTTATTTTGTGCTCCAGTTCTTCTCTAGTTTTAATAGATTTAACAATCTCAAATAAATATTGATTATCTTCCATTCCGTTAATTGTTTTTTTGTATTCTCCTTTGTTGTAGCCTTTTTCTTGTCTAATATGATTAAGTATATTCTTACCTATATATAAAAGATATAATTTTTCAAAAGAAATTGTATTTTTTACCAGTATCCCAAAGAAAAATATTCCAAAATCCAAATCCTGTTTTAAAAATCCTTCTGCTACCCTTTCTGCAAGGAATATGATTTTTTTATACTTGCCTGTTTCTCCAAGATAATGATTTATTAGACTTCCATCAATATCTATATTTGTAAAGTCTTCATTAAGGCCTTTTAAAAATATATCAATAGCATTACTCTCTACTGCTTCTTCAGGTTTTTCATAATCCATAAGTATATAAGACATAATAAAATGCCATATATCAACGACTTCTATTTGAACATTTTCCATGTCAGGAGTCTGTTTTTTCCACCATTTCCATGGCAGACTATCCACAAGCTCTGCACACTCTATCCATGTTGCCCGGGCAAAATCTTCTTTTGTCCTTATCTGTCTCCAGTTTTCATTTATTTTTTTGTTTAGTTTGTCCTGTAATTGAAACATCTCAATAAACTTGTCTTTCATACTCCACTCCATATTTATTTTTTCTCAATTATAAGACGGGCATTTATAGGTTGAACAGGTCTGTTATTGTTAACTCCCATTACTTTTTGGAATTTTTCAATCTGGCTTTTGGACATTTCTATTGGTGTTTCCATAACTATCCATCTGACCCCTTCTGAACAAGGTGGAGTTGTAAGGGAACCTGAATATCTAAAATAGCTTCTATGTTGTGGTAGCAATGTAGAAGGATTAATATTAACTATTCTGTTTTCCATCCCCGGCTTTGTAGGCATTTTTTGCCACAGTTTTTTGATAGTTGGATTTTCCCTTCCTTCTTTTACAAACACGCCGATAACTGCTAAATTTCCCTGTCTATCTTTGTGAACAAAATGAATTTCCATAGGGAAATGTTTGCCTCTTAATGTATGCTCACTTGGGGAATGGAAATGAAACTGTTTCAGGTGAAACTTTTTACTATCAATAGTCATGTATCCACCGCTTGTATAGGTTACTTCAATGGTATGTCCATTATTTAGAATTGTTTTGGAGCCTGAGCTGTAATTTATTTTTACATCTTTTAAAGAAGCTCTTATAGGGTCTTTGATATCAATAGGAGATTGGTTTTTTCCTATCTTGCACATAATATATCTTGTGCTCATACTTCCCCAGTGCTCTGGGCCATATTTTCCTGTATATCCCCAGTGTTGTGAAGAGTGATGCACTCCACAGCCGAAAACAAAGGCAGAAATTGCAGCAACAGATAAAACTCTTTTCATTTATCTCCCTCCCTATTTTATAGATTTTTCTCTAAGATACTTTGCTGCTTCTTCTGGTGGTGTCGGGTTTATGAAATATTCAGTTCCCAGTTCAAAACCTGCATGAATAGCTATCCTTGGCAGAATTTCTATATACCAATGGAAAAATTTATCTATATCATAAAAATAATCAGGTCTACCGGGGATATCTCTTATTGGTGGTGCTGTATGCAAAATCAGATTAAAAGGTGGATTATCAAATACTTTTGCCAGTTTTTTTACCGCTATTTGTAAAGTTTTTGCAAGATCTTCTAAATCCTCATCTGTAATATTTGAAAAATCATGGGAATGAAACTTTGGGAGTATTCTCATTTCAAATGGAAATGCAGATGCATAAGGAGCATAAATTAAAAATCTGTTGTTTTCTTCTATAATTCTTTCTGCATGTTTTCTTTCATATTTTATTTCATCACATAAAAAACATCTTTCCTTTTCAACAAAATATTTCCTTGTCTGGTTTATCTGTGTATCTATTCTCTTAGGAATTCGTGGCAGTGCTATAAGTTGTGAGTGGGAGTGATAAAGACTTTTCCCTGCTTCTTTTCCATGATTTTTGAAAATCTGAACATAATAGATATTTTTGTCCTTATAAAGCTGTTTCATCCTTTCCCTATAAGCAAGAAGCATAAGGAAAATTTCACCTACGGAAAAGTCTTGTAATTGCTTATAGTGGTCAGGGATATCTATAATAACTTCGTGATATCCAAACCCACCCATACGGTCATATATATCTTCAGAATCTCTAAAAAAATCTTCTTCAGGTCGGACTGCAGGAAATTTGTTTGGGATTATACGAACTTTCCAACCCGGTGTGTTAGGAGAACTTCCGGGTTCTCTAATCGCATAGACTTCAGGTGGAGTTAAATGTTCTTTACCTGGTTCAAAGGGACATTTATTTATATCGCCTACTTCCTTTCCCCATCCTACAGGATAGTCATGGGGTCTTTTGGCTCTTTCTTTGGATATAATAACCCACGTATTATTTAGTCTGTTATAACGAAGTTCTGGCATAAGAAACTCCCACGACGGGGAAGATTATAAAAGCCCTCTTCTTTTAAGGGCATCTTCATATATTCTGTTATACAGGATCCTCCACTCTGGAGTTCCTTCAATAATTTTCTTTGAATAAGATTTAATTCTCTGTCGGACTTCTCTGTCTATCTCTTTTTCTTCTTTTACAAGTTGCTTGAGCATCTCAAATACTTTTCTTCTTATTTTGTTAGGATGCTCAAAGATTTCTATGCTATCATCTGTTTCTATATATTTTTTAATTCTATGGGCTATCTGGTTCATTCTTTCTTCAGGGTCAAGATGTATGTTTCTTTCTTCTGCGAGTTTCTCTTTTACTTTTAAGACCGCTGTTCTATATCTGATGTCTTCTTCTTCTATAAGATGCATGTGTTGTTCTACAAGCCTTTCTGCTTCTTCCTCTATTTCTTTTTCTTCTTGAATTGCATTGTTTATTATTTCAAATAATTTATCTCTAAATTCTTCTTCATTTTCAGCTTCTATATAGTGCTTTTCTATTAATTCCTTTTCTATATTGTTTACAATTCTCTCTACCAGCCTTGCTGGTATTTTCATTAAAGTCCTCCTCAAATAATATTCAGAGTGTTATTATATTACACTTTAAATCTTTTTCAAAATCAGGGTAAAAATGGGGAAAATAATTTATTTTGACTGGAATATAAAGGAAAAACCTTCAGATTTTTTAGTAAAGGAAGTGTCTGAACTTGAAAAAGACGAAAACGAGCAGTTTTATCTTTATCTGCTAATTAAAAAAAATATGAACACAAAAGACATAACAGATAGATTTAAACTGAGTTATGCAGGTTTAAAGGATAAAAATGCAATAACTTTTCAGTATGTAACCTCACAACAATTTTTAGGGAATACAATTTTTGAAAAAAATCAAGATAGCTTTTTTGCATTAATTTATCAGGAAAAAGTCCGAAAAAAGCTTAAAATAGGACAGCTTAAAGGAAATAAATTTTCTATAAAACTAAAGGGACACAGGTTAAAACTGAAAGACTGGTTTATTAACTATTACGACCTCCAGAGAATAATTAGGAATAGAGA
The DNA here is from genome assembly GCF_027023985.1 of Persephonella sp. Lineage (NCBI taxonomy): Bacteria > Pseudomonadati > Aquificota > Aquificia > Aquificales > Hydrogenothermaceae > Persephonella > Persephonella sp. Next base: position 6,684 of record NZ_JALVTW010000008.1, read on the forward strand.
AAGAGGGAAAAAATTATTAAAAGAATTAAAATCAGGAATTAAATGGAAACATCTCAAATGGAGAGAAAATTTTTATATTGATGCTTATCTTTCCCATCTATGGAATAAAGCTGTTATGTATGCATTAAAACAGAAATATGACGGGTTTTTGGTGGTGGAAAAAGGAGTTAAATATTTTATCCCCTATACAGATCATAATGAGCTAATGTCTGATTTTTATAAGTTTTTCCCAATTCTGGGATATAAAGTAAAACTATCCTCTGAAGAAGAAAACATTTACAGGGAAATTACCCAAAAAGAAATTCCATTTGACGAACTTATGGAAAAATTATCCCAGCTCAGAATAAAAGGTGATTATAGGAAAACATTTCTAAAAGCTGAAGATGTTTATATAAAGGGAGACAGAATTAATTTTTTCTTACCAAAAGGAGCTTATGCAACAATGTTTCTGAAAAATCAGGAAATTATTCGCTAATGAGCTCTTCAGGAAAAATAATATATTTTTTGTAAACAGGGTCGTTTAATATTTTCTGTTTGAAATCTGGAATTTTGTTGTTTAGCCACTTTTGACCAATTTTTCTGGAAAATATCTTTAAAAAATTTTGATACAAAGGATTTTTTTTGAATTTCTCTGTCTGTTTTTTGCTAAACAGTTTCAAAATTTCCTCAAAATTTTTTACAAACTGCTGGGTTTCCATTGCTCTGTAATTAAAAAATAGATAAAGCTTTGTTAAAAATATATATTTTTTATAAAAATCTTTCAGCATTAGTTCGTCTGCCGCAGGATGATATGGAAATTTTTCTTTAACAGCTATAGCAAAAAGCCCCTTTCTTCGTCCTATATATCCTTTACCTTCCGGCGTTTTATATGTTTTAGTCCCTGAAAAACCACAGCTTGGGGACTTGCTTTTAAGCAAAAATCCATCTACTTGTGGAAGATTATCTAAAAATTTATAAGAAAAATCCTTTAGAGGCTTTGTTAAATCCCTACGGGTTTCTGGTTGATATACTTTGTATCTGTTTTCTTTCACTACTATTATCTTTGGTCTTGGAACAGGAAGACCTATCTCAACTTCCGGACATACAGGGATAATATCAACGTATTTTAGAAGTTTTTCCACAAAAGGGTCGTAAGCATTGGTTCCATCATACCGAACATTTTCACCGGCAAGACATCTACTAAGAACAATTACAGGTTTATTGGAACTGCTCATTTATCTCTTTTATCAGATTTTTATGCTGGGATGTAAATTCCTTTAATTTTTTTATAGCCTGATTTAAAGTTTCATTTGCTTCTTCTTCAAGGGTTTTAAATCTTTCAAGATTATTTTTATTAAAGAAATATAGCTTGTTATCCTTGACTATATAGCCTTTTGTTTTATTTAATGATTCCAAATACAATAATGCCTTTTGTTTTTTCTCTGCATAATCGGCAAGTAAATCAAAGGCTTCTTCCAGTATACGCTGGTTATCTATCATATATTTGTAAAAATAATCCCTTAACTCATCTGATATAGGTGCTTTTTCAAGAACTTTAAATGTTTTCATTCTAAACGTAATATAAGCATCACTTAATTTTTGTTTCAAATCTTGCGCTTTTTGTTTCAAATTAGAATATTGATTTATCAATTTCTGAATGCCTTTTAAGTCTTTAAAATTGTTTACTGATTTTTCTATCTGGTTAAGTTTTGTAATTTCTTCATTTATTTCCTTTATAGCCTGATTATAAATAGATACGAAATTACTGAGAGATTGCTGAGATTGTTTTATATTAATCTGTTTTTCTTTGATATATGAATTTTGAGCAAAAACAGAATTTACAGAAATAAAAATTAAAAAGAATAACAATCCTATGGCTTTAATTATTACTCCTTTCAATATCTTCCCCCACCAGAGTTTGTAATAGTTTTATAAAAGTCGGACTATCTTTTAAAGTCTCTATTCTTTTATAATGGGTTATTCCTTTATTATTTGCAAACTTTTTATATACAATATCAAGTTCATAAAGGGTTTCCGAATGTTCTGAGACAAAAGATATAGGGACAACTGCAAGTTTTTTAATGCCTTTTTCTGCAAGCTCAACTATTTTTTCATCGGTAAAAGGCTGTAACCATTTTACAGGGCTGACTTTTGATTGATATGCAATTGCATATTGATTTTGTGGAAAATGTTCCATAATTAGCCTTACACTCTCTTCTATCTGGGATTTGTAAGGATCCCCCTCTTTTATTATTTTTTCTGGCAGAGAATGGGCTGAAAATAGTAGAAAGTAATCCTGATATTCATTTCCAAGCTGATTTTTAATTTTTTCTACCCATGCCTGAATAAAAAGGGGATGGTTATGATAGGATTTTATCTCTTTAACAGGAATATTTAGAGCTTTTTTGTTGTAAATTCTGTAGAACTCTTTAAATGAAGAACCGGTTGTGGTTTTGCTGTAATAAGGATAAAGGGGAAGGAGAATAATCTGCTGAACATTGTTTTTTATAAGGGTTTCTACAGCCTCTTCTGTAAAAGGATGCCAGTATCTCATGGCAACAGTTACAAGATAATCGTTTCCTAAAAGCCGTTGCAGTTTTTCTGCCTGTTGTAAGGTCTGCTCCTTCTGGGGAGATTTTCCTCCCATATGGATATAGTATTCTTTTGTTTTTTCTGCCCTGATTTTTGAGATTAGATATGCAACCGGTTTTTGAATAGGTCTTGGAATTCTTATTATATCGTGGTCAGAAAAAAGATTATATAAAAAAGGCTGGATGGCCTCCAGACTATCGGGGCCACCCATATTCATTAAAACAACACCTGTTTTAGTCATCTATCACCTGATTAGTCTTCACAGAAAGGTCTGAGATATTTTGCCCTGTGTGGATGTCTGAGTTTTCTTAAAGCTTTTGCTTCTATCTGTCTTATTCTTTCTCTTGTTACACCGAATTTTTTACCAACCTGCTCCAGTGTGTATTCTGTATCATCTTCAAGACCAAATCTATATCTGAGGACCTGTTCTTCTCTTTCAGAAAGAGTTGAAAGAACTTCCTCAAGCTGCTGTCTGAGTGCCTGTCTAAGAACATGTTGCTCCGGAGACAGAACTGTTTTGTCTTCAATGAAATCTCCCAGGTGTGATTCATCATCATCTCCAATAGGTGTTTCAAGTGAGATAGGTTCCTGAGATGTTCTGAGGATTTTTCTAACTTTTTCTGCAGGCATTCCAACTTTTTTAGCTATTTCTTCAGGAGTTGGCTCTCTTCCAAGCTCCTGAACCATAGAACGTGAAACTCTCACCAGCTTGTTGATTGTTTCTATCATATGAACAGGTATTCTAATTGTTCTTGCCTGATCTGCTATAGCTCTTGTTATTGCCTGTCTAATCCACCATGTAGCATAAGTGGAGAATTTATATCCTTTTTTGTAATCAAATTTATCAACAGCTTTCATAAGACCGATATTTCCTTCCTGAATTAAATCAAGGAACTGGAGGCCTCTGTTTGTGTATTTTTTAGCAATAGAAACCACAAGTCTCAGGTTAGACTGGACAATTTTTTGTTTTGTTTCATTAACTTCTTTTCTTCCTTCCTGAATGATATTTATAACATGTTCAAACTCTGTTGGGACTGTTCCTATTTTTTCCCTAAGTTCTGCTATTTCTTCCTGAAGTCTGAGGGTTTCTGTTCTGAGAATTTCAAATCTACCAAATGAAAGTCCGTTTTCTTCAATTTTTTTCAGAATTTCAGGATCGTTATAATCACCTTTTAAGAGCTTTTCAACATCAGGGTCTATTTTTTGGAGCTTTCTAATTCTCTTATTTAGGTCTTTTTCTTTTCTTTTGAGTTTCATATACAGGTCTTTAAGCTCATCTGCTATCTTGTCTAATTTTGTGAATTTGATATTCAGGCTTTTGATAAATCTGTTTACCTTTGCGTGTTTTTTGATAAATTCTTTTTTCAGTTCTTCATTGTCAGGGTCTTCTATAATTGCTTTCTCAAGGTCTCTTAGCTCTCTATACATCTCAGCAAGTTTTAGACCTTTTGCAATAAACTCTTGTGTGATTGCATCCATTACTTCGGCTTCTTCTGTTTCTTCTTCCATATCATTGTTTGTTTCTATATTTATCAAGTCTTTTACTTTCATTTTTCCTTCAGCTATTTTTGCCCATTCATCAAGAAGTCTTTCAGCAAGGAAAGATGTTCTGAGAAGTCCCCTGAAAACTTTCTTTCTACCTCTTTCAATTTCTTTGGCAAGCATAATTTCTTCCTGTCTTGTTAAAAGAGGAATTTTACCCATTTCCTTGAGATAAAGTTTTACAGGATCGTCTGTTTTAGACCATGCATCATCAGAAAGATTAATACCTAGATGGTCTGATTCTCCTGAAAACTCTTCAGGTTTACCTTCCTCTACAACATCAATGTTAAGCTCGTTAAGATACTCAATAAGCTGTTCCAGCTCATCTTCTGACATCAGGAGGTCTTCATCAATTGTTTCAGAAAGTTCCTGATAGGTTACATAACCTTTTTCTTTTGCGAGGATGATGAGCTTTTGGACATCATCTCTTTCATGCATCATCATTTTTGCTTTCTTCCTCCTGTATATAAAGATTTTTTTGTCTCCAGTATTTTTTGGAGAATAGAATCATCTAAATTTGATAAGAATGTGGCATCTATCTCGGTTTGTTGTTTGAGCCAGTTTCTGTGAAGAAGATTAAGAGCCTCTATAGTATCTTCTGGAGAAACAGGTATTTCAAAATTTTTAATTTCTTCCAATTCCTCTAATTCCCCGCCTTTTAGTAACTCATTAATAAGATACATAAAATACGCAGAACCACTTATTTTATCAAACTGGTCAAACTCATTCAATATTTGGTCTTTATATAGCAATAGTCCCTTTAATATTAATTTTTCATTTAAAGGTAAACCTTTAAAACTGCTTATTTCCTCTTTTTCTACTTCAAACTCCCTTTCCTGAACCTCAAGCAATTCCACAGGAATTCCGGCTACTGTTGACAATTCTTTTAAATATACTCCCTGAATATGCTTATCCGGCATGTAAGACAAAATATCCAGATATAAATCTATGATTTCTTTTCTTTTTTTCAAATCCTTTTGTGCTTGAAGTCTATCAAGTAAAAACAGTAGAAAATCCTGTGATTTTTGAAGTTGATTTAGGACTGCCTGACTTCCTTCCTTGGCAAGCTCATCTGGGTCTTTTCCTTTTTCTATAGGGCAGTAATAAACCTCAATTCTATACGGAAGTAATACCTTCGCAGCCCTTATCGCTGCTTTTTTCCCTGCAGAATCAGAATCAAACATAAGAACTGCTCTATTTATAAACTTGGATAACAGCTTTCCATGTTCAGATGTCATTGCTGTTCCAAGGGTTGCAACAACATTTTTAATCCCTACTTGATACAGGGAAATCAGGTCTAAATAACCTTCAACAATAATGGCTTCTTTTTTCTCCCTGAGACTGTCCTTTGCATTATATAGCCCGTAAAGAACTTTTCCTTTGGAATAGATTTCTGTTTCAGGTGAGTTTATATATTTTGGGGATTTATTGTCTGATATTGCCCTTCCACCAAAGGCCACAACTCTGCCTCTATGGTTTTTTATCGGAAAAATAACTCTTCCTGCAAACTTATCAACAAAATCTCCACTCTCTTTTATGGTAATTAGCCCTATTCTCTGAAGCTCATCAACAGATATATTTTCTTTTTGTATAAACTGCTTTAAAGCATTACTTTCAAATGGTGAAAATCCTATCTCAAAGGTTTCTATTGTAGAAGGTAAAAGACCTCTTTTTTTCAGATAATTTTTAGCTTCTGAACTTTTTTTAAGCTGTTCCTGATAAAACTCTGTTATTTTTTGTGTTACCTGAAAAAGCCTGTTTTTTTCTTGAAATGATTTGTCTTCTTTGGTGAATTTAACAGGGATATTATATTTTTCTGCAAGCTTTATAACTGCTTCACCGAAGGATATACCCTCATACTCCATCAAAAATGTTATCGCTGAACCACTTTTACCACAACCAAAGCATTTAAATATATTTTTTTGGGGTGAAACCATAAAGGATGGTGTTTTTTCTGTATGAAAAGGACATAATGCTTTATAAGATGAACCGGCTTTCTCAAGTGGTATATACTCTGATATTACATCATATACATTGGCTACTCTAAGAACTTCTTCAACAGTTTCCTGGCTTATTGCCATTTATCCCTCTAAATCAGGAAATTAATTCTCAGATAAATTTAAATAAAAATTTTCTAAAAGCAATTTTATATGCGGGAATAAAAATATTTTTATGATTTAAATTACAGTTTAAGAAACTGATAATTTATGACGATAGGATACTAAATGAAAAGTGTAAGGGGTTGAAATTAGTAAAAAAATTATTTCTTAGTAGTTGTAAAAGCAGCTTAATATAGGCTTCAGAGACACATTAAATACATAGGATTTTATCACAGATTTTTAATTTTTCAAAAAAAATTTTTATTTATATTTTCACTAAAAATCTTTCTATAATAGATACCCACAAAGATTAGAGGGGGTATCTATTGGACGTCTGGGGTAGCATCCTTTCTTCTATGTCTAAGCAGGTTGACCGTTCAACCCTTAGTTTGCTTAAAGGTGTAGAGAAAGCAGAGTATAAAAACGGCCATTTATATATCTCAACCCCGGACATTGTTTATAAAGAATGGCTAGAGAGTAATTTCCTGACCCAGATTAAAGAATATGCGATAGACCTTCTGGGAGAAAATCTGGAAGTTCATGTCATATCGGAAGATGAAGAAGAAATAGAAAAAGAAGTTGAAACAGTAAAACAGGAAAGGAAAACTCCTTACCGACTGACAAATCTCAATCCTAAATTTACATTCTCTAATCTAATCATAGGAAACTGTAATAAAATTGCGTATCAGGCCTGCATCGCTGTAGCAGAAAATCTTGGAAATCTTTATAATCCTCTGTTCATATACGGTGGTGTTGGACTTGGTAAAACACATCTTTTACATGCTACAGCTCATCAGGTTTTATCAAAAAATCCAAAAGCGAATATCATATATACCACAGCTGACACCTTCATGTCTGAACTTATCTACTATCTGAGAAATGGCTCAATTCTTGAGTTTAGGAAAAGATATAGAGATGTTGACCTCTTGCTGATTGATGATGTTCAGTTTTTGCAGGGAAAAGAAAGAACGCAAATAGAGTTATATCATATATTTAATGCCCTTCATCTTATTGGAAAACAGGTTATTTTATCTTCTGATACCCCGCCTAAAAATCTAAAAGGTCTACAAGAAAGGCTAAGAAGTAGATTTGCCAGTGGTCTGGTTGTTGAGGTAAAAGCACCTGACCTGCAGACAAAATTATCTATTCTGAGGAAAAAATCTAAAGAAATGGGCATATACCTGCCTTCAGATGTGTCATTACTGATAGCAAAAACAATAAACTCTAATATAAGAGAATTAGAAGGCTCTCTGAACAAGCTAAAGGCCTATAGCGACCTGATGGGAAGAACAATAACACTTGATATGGCAAGGGAAGTTCTAAAGGATTTATTTGAAATAAAAGAGATGGAAGTTTCCCTTTCAATTCAGAAAATACAGCAGGAAGTTGCCAATTACTTTGGGGTTAATATAAACGAGATTTTAGGCAATTCCCGTAAGAAAAAGGTTGCAATGGCACGCCAGATAGCGATGTATCTATCCAGATATTTAACAGACAAATCTTTAAATGAAATTTCAAGGGCATTTAAGAAAAAAGACCATACAACAGTAATAAATGCAATTGATAAAGTTGAAAAAACAATGGAAAAAGACAGAAAATTCAAATTAACAGTTGAGTTTTTAAGGGATAAAATTCTTACGTCATAAGAGTTTTACCAGACTTCTTTACCAATAGGCTCTCCCCAATTTAATTCTTTGTGTTTATTTTCAGGGGTAATTTTAGAAACCAAATTTTCAAGTTTTTTTCTGTTTTTTTCTTCCTTTTTTCTAATTCCTTAAGCTCTTTTTCTTCTTTTTTTACATTAATCATAAATCTATCCTCCTATGGTTAATCTATAAGATTTCTATATAACTGTCAATGATTTATACTATGCTTACTTAAACCTTTTTAACACTTCTCCTGCAAGGTAAAGAGAGCCTGTAATGAGAATTATGCTGTTTTGGTTAGCAATATTTCTGGCTTTTTCTATAGCTTTATCAATTTCAGGATAAAACTGAACTCCTTCTACATCTTTGATTTCTTCTTGGGTTATACCCCGTGATACTGGAATTTGAGTAACAATTGTCTCAACAGATTTATATTTAATCAAATTCAGGATTTTTTTCCATTCTTTATCTTTCATTCCACTATAAACGGTGATGATTTTTTTGTCCGGATATAGCTGCGAAATTTCCTTAAATGTCTCCACAATGGCTTCTTCATTATGGGCACCGTCAAGAATTATAAACGGATTTTCTGAGATAATCTGCATTCTACCGGGTAAATATGTATTTTCTGCAGCTTTTCTTATTAAATAAGTATCAATCCTTATATTATTTCTTCTAGCAAAAAGTATAAAAGCAGTTATCGCAGCAGACAGATTAAAAAACTGCCTTTTCCCAAGGAGTGAAGGTTTAATATCCTTAATCACAATATCCTGAAACATGTAATCAATACGATTTCCTTTATCTTTGAAGGTATACCCAAAGGGATAATGATATATCTCCCTAATACCCTTCATAACAGCCTGCGTAATTAAATCCATCTGCTCTGTTCCTATCACAAGGGGTCTGTCTTTGCGGGCAATACCTAATTTTTCAGAAGCTATTTTAGACACTGTATCTCCAAGTAGATGTGTATGGTCTAAAGATACATTTGTTATAACAGAAACTTCCGGATATATTACGTTAGTTGAGTCCCATCTGCCACCAAGACCTACTTCCAGAACAGCAATATCAATTTTTTCATCTGAAAAGTATTTAAAAGCCAGTAAAGTAGAGGCCTCAAAATAAGTAAGATTATGTTTTTCAATAACTGGCTTTAGCTGTTTTATATATTCCTCAAGCTTATCATCCGGTATATCCCGGCGATTTATTTGCCATCTTTCATTCTCTTCAACAAGATGTGGAGATGTAAACATTCCTGTTTTTAAACCATGATGTCTTAATATACTTTCCAAAAAAGCAGCTGTTGAACCCTTTCCATTTGTTCCGGATATTAAAATAGAAAGATAGTCTTGATGGGGATTTCCAATTTCTTCGAGGGCTGATTTTATCCTTTCAAGCCCCGGTTCTATATTAAAAACCTTTTTGTTAAATAATTTATACAGCTTCATTTTTTTAAAAAACCATATCCAAGAAGAACTATTCCTACAGCAACCATTCCCAAAGTAACAACCTGATTCCATGTTAAGCCAATAGGCAGTGGTGGAGTAACCCCTCTCCAAAATTCCAGTAAAAATCTTTCAAATCCGTATAAAATTAGATAAAGTCCGAATATTTCACCATCAAATAACTTTTTTCTGTAAGCAAGAAACAACAGTCCAAAAATAATAAAATTTCCAATTGCCTCAGCTGGCTGGGTAGGATACAAAGGGACTCCTGCAGGTGCAGAACTATCAGGATGATGTGGAAACGTAATAGCTATATCTTTAAATGGCGAATCTTCCGGAACCGGTTTTCCATAACAGCATCCAGCACAGGTACAACCTATTCTCCCAAAAGCATGACCAATTATGATGGAGATACCTGCAACATCGGCTATTTTCAGAATAGGAATGCTGTATTTTTTTAAGAGAAATAAAAGAATAATCGCACCACCGATAAAACCACCGAACCAGTCTATTCCTCCTCTCCAGACAGCAATATAGTCCATAAAGGAGTGGAACTGATCATGGTGTTCAATAATATAGGCAATTCTTGCACCAACTATTCCACCTAATACGGTGTATAAAAACAGATTTTCTATCTTTTTAGATTCAATTCCTTCTTTTTTCCCAAAATAAATTGCCGTGAAATAAGAAACCGTAAGACCTATGGCCACCAAAACACCATAGGTATGAATTGTAAAATCACCTATTTTTATTAAATCAGGGAACATTTCCTCTCCTTTCTAAGACAGCATGTTGTCTTATTTTGACTTGGCAAGTTCTTTTCTTTTTTTCATATATTTTTCAAGGGTTAATTTTCTTTTTACAGGAGATAAATATTTTATAAACGGAATTCCGTTTATGTGGTCAATCTCGTGTTGTAATACTATAGCCAGAAAATCATCTGCATCTATCTGTATATCCTTTCCTTCTATATCTTTTGCCTCAACAACTACTTTTTGTGCCCTCGGGATAGTGATTTGCACTCCCGGGAAGCTGAGACATCCTTCTGTTGATTCAACTTCTCCTTCTTTATGAACTATTTTAGGATTTATAAGGGCAAGCTTTATTCCTTCTTTGTTTTCCTCATTTTCTTCCCTCGGTGTGGTATCCAGAACTATAATCTGATATGGGATGCCAATCTGGTTTGCTGCAAGACCAACGCCTTCATGTTCATACATTTTTTGGAACATTACATCAATATACTTTTTCAGCTTCTCCGAACCAAAAAAATCAACCTCTTTCATCTTTTGCTTAAGTATTTTGTCCGGCCATGTTCTTATTTCATACATTTTCAAACCTCAACAGAAATTGCTTTTTGTTTCAGGTTTCTGACAGCCTGTGCAGGGTCTTCAGCTTTAAATATAGAACTACCTGCAACAAAAATATTAACACCTTCCGCAGAAACCTGTGAAATATTACTTTCTTTAATTCCACCATCTATCTCAATTAATATATCCGTTCTTCCTGTTTCTTCCATAAGTCTTTTTAGTTTTCTGATTTTGTGGAGTGTTTCTGGGATAAATTTCTGTCCACCAAAGCCGGGATTAACAGACATAACCAGAACATAATCTACAAAATAGATAATCTCCTCCAGTGTGTTTACAGGGGTTGCAGGGTTAAGAACAACACCTGCCTTTACTCCCTGAGATTTTATGTAATCAACAAGCCTATGGGAATGTATGCAAGCGTCCATGTGAAAAGAAATCATATTACAGCCGGCTTTTATAAAGTCCGGAACATATTTTTCCGGTTCAACAATCATAAGATGTGCATCAAAGGGAAGGTTAGTTAAAGGTCTTAAACTTTCAACTACCGGAATACCAATTGTTATATTTGGAACATATCTGCCATCCATTATATCCAGATGAATAATATCTGCCCCTGCCTGCTCAACGGTTTTGATTTCTTCTCCAAGCCTTGCAAAATCTGCAGACAAAATAGAAGGAGCAATCAGTTTTATATCTTCCAAAACAAAAAACCTCCATGTCATGTTTAAAATAAATCTATAAAATTCTAAAGGAACACTATTAAAGTTTACAATGATTTATGCTATTATTTTTGAAAAAAGGGGGAAAGCATGAGATTTACAGCTCTTGCCTTATTCATTTTTATATCAATTTTTTTATCTCAAGGCTGCTCTTCAACTCATAATATAACAAATAAAGAAATAAAATCTGTCCTAAATATAAAAACCAATCCAGATATTTCCCCAATACAATTGGCCAAAAAGATAAATCCAGAATTAAAAAAAGTAGGAACCGTTTTCCAGGTGGGAAGGATAACATATAAAGGGTTTTTTAACCCAACCAATTTGCCAAGAAGATTTATTAATAGCGAAAAACCTTATAATTTAATCGGAATTTTTAAAAATTATTGTGAAAATAATGGTGGTTTTTTCGTTTATAAATCTTATTCTGGAGGAAATATAGAAGTATTAAGTGCAAATATTACCCCAAAAAGTTTCAAAAATTTATGTGAATCAAGATTAAAAAGGACTTTTCCAAAATATGAATTACCTCCTGGATATATAAAAAAAAGATGGTATTGCTATGATAGTCTTTACCCTTCTTTACTTATAGAAAGTATCCATAAAGATTTGGATAATTTCCTGAGTCAACACATAAGAAAAGTAATAGGAAATATATACGGAAATCTAAAAAATACCTATACTTTTGCTTGTATGGATAAGGAAAAGTCTTTTCTCCTTTTGGCAAAAGAAAAGATGATAAATTATGATTTGCGCTATATGGACGTATATTTAGATGTAAGCCCTTCTATCATTTCTAGAATATCTACCTATACACAACAGGCAAAGCAAAATATAACTAAAACATTAGATAAATACTTGAGCGATAAGATAAATAAAGAAATTCAAAATAAAATCTTTGGTTTTCCCATAGATAAGGGTTCTCCCATTGAATATGTAGTTTTGGATACTCCTGATGCTGATTTAATAAGAAATTTGAAGCATATATCCTATAAATCCTATCTAACAATCTATATTAACAACAAATCCAACAGCCCTGTAATTTTAAAATTATTTGATAGTCTCTTTATTAAGAAAAATAACAAAACTTACGGCCTACTTTATCAAATTAGAACCAAAGATAAAACAGTCATTGCAGATACTTCTCCTAATTTAAATTTAGAACCTAACAATAAAATCCTCATAAACCCAGATACACGAGGAAGCATTACAGTTCCAATAAAAATAAGTTCTATACGTTATAACGATTTAGATGGAACTATACTAATAGTAAACAATTATAGGTTTTTACTCAAAAAACCGATTAAAGATAAAAAATAATTTGGGGAAAATTTTAAGATTAGAGTTATTAAGAAAAATCTTTCATATCGTATCAATACTGCTTTTGCTTGTTCCCCTTTATTTATGGGGAAGGTATTCTATAGCTATTTTGATGGCTTTTATGCTGGTTATGATTTTTCCTATTTCCTATTTCAAAATAAAAAATAAATTTACCCTTTGGTTCTGGCAGATAATCAAATGGGTTGAAAGGGATAAAAATCTAAAAATGCCTGCCAGACAGGCTTTTTCTCTGGCAATTGGTATGCTAATATCCTCCCTGATTTTTGATGAGAAAACACTCCAGATAAGTATTATCTCTACTGCTGTTTATGATGGATTTGCAACTATTTTTGGAATACTTTTTGGAAAGCATAAATTTCCATGGGGTAAAAGTCTGGAAGGAACTATTGGAGGAATTGTGTTCAATATTGCTGCACTTAGTTTAATTACTTCATTAAGCTATGCACTTTTAATCTCAATCTTTGTGGCCTTTGTGGAAAATTTTTCAAGGTCAGACAAATGGTTTTTAGATGATAATCTTATAATTCCTATATTCACCGGTATTTTCGTTAAGTTTTTTATTCATAAAATTTGCTTATTCTAAAATTTGATTTAATATTCATACATAAAAATTAAATAAACCGAGGTATAGCAGTGAAATTTATAATGGATATTCCTGACGAATTAAAATTAGACGAAGAAGAGTTCAAAACTGCTGCAATAGTTAAACTATACGAACTTGGAAAAATATCTTCTGGCAAAGCAGCAAAACTTTTAGGAATATCACGCATAGAGTTCTTAGACTTACTTTCAGAATACAAGGTTCAGATACAACCTGATACAGAAGAAGAAATTCTAAAGGATATAAATAATGCCTAAAGTTGTATCAAATACAACTCCTATCTTATCTTTCATAAAATTAAACAGATTAGATATTCTAAGAAATATATACAAAGAAATTACAATTCCTGAAGCTGTTTTTAAAGAACTGGAAGAAGGTAAACACAAATATTATATAAATATTTTTAAAAAAGATTGGATAAAAATTTCAAAGGCAAGTAATAAAAGACTAGTTAAGCAATTTGAAGAAATATTAGATACAGGAGAGGCTGAGGCCATAACATTAGCTTTAGAACTAAAAGCAGATTTACTTTTAATGGATGAAAAAATAGGAAGGAAAATAGCAGAGGAACAAGGATTGAAAATCAGTGGAACTATTGGAATATTACTGAAAGCTAAAGAGGAAGGTATTATTTCAGAAGTTAAACCTTTAATTTATGAGTTAATTAAAATAAGGAAATTATTACAAAAAATCATTTTTAGAAACTGTATTAAAAATTGCTAAAGAAATATAATTTAAACATTCCAGCCTAATTCTCTTAGTCGTTGTAGACCCTCTGGAGAGATATCCTTTGTAGTCCAGGGTTGTGAGAAATCCAGCTGTATAGAAATATCTTCAAACTGCGGGAAATCCTTTCTAAGATGTCTGATTATTGTATTTTTAATATACTTTTCCAGAGGACATTTAGGTGTTGTAAGGGTCATAACAACCTCAAGGTTATTATCCTTAACATGAATTCCTTTAACCAGACCTAAGTCCACTATATTTAAAGGTATTTCCGGGTCGTAAACCTCTTTTAAAGAATTTAAAACATCAATTTCTACCGTCATAACTAATCCCTGTAAACAATTTCTCCTTTATAGAATGTGTATTTTACTTTACCAATTAATTTTCTTCCCATTAATGGGGTGTTTTTACTCTTGGAATAAATAACTTCCTCATTTACTTCCCAGCTTTCTGAAGGATCAAATATTGTAAGCTCAGCGATTTCTCCTTCTTTTATAGAAGGTGGTTTTAAACCTATTTTCTTAGCTGGATTTATAGACATAACTTCAACAAGTCTTGTTAAATCAAAATAATCTTTTCTTACCAGTTCCAGAACTATAGGCAGTGCAAATTGAAGCCCTATCATCCCTGGTGGACAGGCATGGTGTTCCTGCATTTTTTCTTGATGGGCATGGGGTGCATGGTCTGTAGCAACTATATCTATAATTCCAGAAGCAAGAGCCCATCTGACAGCTTCTAAATCCTCATGTTCTCTTAGCGGTGGAGATACTTTTGCTTTACAATCAAAATCAAGCCATTCCTCATCTGTTAAATAAAGATGATGGGGAGTAACCTCTGCAGTTACTTTAGCTCCCATTGCTTTCGCCCATGTAACTATCTCAACACCGACCTTTGTTGAAAGATGACATATATGGACAGGCATTCCAGTATGGATAGATAAAACACAATCTCTGGCAATCATGGTGTCTTCTGCTTCAGGTGGCAGTGGTGGCAGTCCTAAAGCTGCTGCTATTTCTCCTTCGTGGGCAACCCCATCTTTTGAGAGGGATAAATCTTCGCAGTGGTCAGCAACAAAGCTACCTATTGAACCGGCAAATTCCATTGCTTTCCTCATTACATGGGCATCCCAGACAGGTGCCCCGTCATCGGTAAAATAAACTGCCCCTGCATCTTTTAAAAGGGACATTTCGGTAAGCTGTTTACCTTCTCTGCCTTTTGTAACAGCTGCTGCAGGTAAGACTCTACACAGACCTATCTCCTCTCCCTTTTCTATTACATACCTGACAATTGAAGGCTCATCTATTGCCGGAAATGTATTTGGCATACAAACAACAGTTGTATATCCTCCTGCTACTGCTGCGAGACTTCCGGTGTATATATCTTCTTTATAGGTTTGTCCCGGGTCTCTAAAATGAACATGAATATCTGTAAATGCAGGACAAATGACCTTATCAGTTGCGTCTATAACCTGACAAGTTGGAGGTGGTTGTATATTTTCCTCTATTTTTATTATTTTCCCTTCGTCTATTAGTATATCTTTCTGGTCTTTAAGATTATTCTGTGGGTCTATAACTGTTCCACCTTTTATTAGTATCAAGCTGTTAACCTCCTTACTGGATAACTTTTCCTATTCTATTAAATCTAATTGCCGGAGATTTCAAGTCTATAGAAAAATAAATCACAAAAGCCTGACCTATTATGTAGTCATCAGGAACAAATCCCCAAAATCTACTATCACGGCTATTATCCCTGTTATCTCCCATAACAAAATAGCTATTGTCAGGAACTTTTACAGGTCCAAAATCTTTTCCTTCCCCGTCGTAAAGTTCCATAACTGTGTAGCAGTATTTTTTCCCGGTATATTTCCTGGTCGTGCACTCAAGATATTTTTTCACTTTTTCGTTTGGAGCAGTATAATAACCGTCAGGTTTCCTTGAAAGAGCCTTTCCATTTACATAAACAATATCATTTTTTACCTCAACTGTATCTCCTGGAAGGGCAATAATTCTTTTTATAAAATCAATTTTTGGATTTTCCGGATATTTGAAAACTATTACATCTCCTCTATCTGGCTTTGCAAGTCTGTTTTTGTATCTGTAAAAATCTATTCCTGTAAATGGTATTCCTATGCTCCAGTCCCCATAAACAAGTTTATTTACCAGTATAAAATCTCCTATCAGCAAAGTGGGTTTCATTGAGCCTGAGGGTATATTAAAAGCCTGTGCAAAAAATATTCTTATAAAAGAAACCACCAGAATTATAAAAATTATTGTTTTGGCTGCATCTTTTATGGTTTTTGTATCTTTAACCTCGTTCATTTTTCCTCCTTCACGGTCTTTGCCATAGTCCCAAATGGTTTTCCACTGCCTTTTTATAACATTCTAAAAATTCCCTGCTGTATTTTGTGTTTGGTTTTATAGTTAAAGGAAGAGCATATCCGTTGCAGATAATTTCTTTATTTAACATTCTTCCATCAGAAAGCCATACATAAGCAAGGAGCCTTCCATATCTATCCTGTGGCTGTTTATCAAATTCAAGATATACTTTTTTATAAATTTTCCTTTTCCCTTTTTTCTCAACTAATAGCTGCTTTTCTGTAAATTCTTTAGCTTTTTTCCCTAAGAAAACAACTATACGAACTGTTGTATTTAACTCTTTGGCCTGTAGCCTTGCCCTTCTGTTTTCTCTACTTTCCGGTGTATCTATTCCAAGAAGGCGCACTGTAAATCTTAAGTTCTTAAGTGTTGCTTGATTTTTATTAAAAGTTGTTTCAGGTATTCTCACTATTATTGTATCTCCATCAATAACCTTTATAACCTGAGCCTCAACCTTTGAATTGGTAAGCCCTCCCCCTTTACAACTAACAAAAATAAAAAATAAAGTGAAAACAAAGATCTTTTTAAATAAGGTTCTGTATCTCTTCATTTGCTTTTAGGACTTTCCCTTTCATCTCTTGTTTATAATCTTTTATCTTTTGCTGGATTTCTGGATAGGCTACACCCAGTATTTGAGCTGCAAGAACTGCTGCATTAATTGCACCTGCTTTTCCGACTGTAACCGTTGCTACAGGAACTCCAGGCGGCATCATAACTGTAGACAACAATGAGTCAAAACCTTTAAATGAAGAATTATCAACAGGAATTCCTATAACCGGTATAGCAACCTTTCCTGCTATTGTTCCTGCAAGGTGAGCTGCATATCCGGCAGCTGCAATTATAACTCCATACTTTTGTTCCGCATCTTTTACAGCTTCAGCAACTTCATCCGGAGTTCTATGTGCAGAAAGGATAAAAGCATCATATTCAATTCCAAATTTTTCAAGCATATCAAAACAGTTTTCCATTAAATCCATATCTGATTTACTACCCATAAAAACAGCAACTTTTTTCATAGCTCCTCCTATTTCTCAGGTTTTGCTTCATCTGTTTCAGGAGCAGGTTTTTTAACCTCTACAGGAGAAACTTTTACAAAGTTGTTTATTTCTTCATCAAAGTTTTCAAGGATTTTTCCAGCTATTTCGCTGTCTGTATAACCTTTGTGTTTTGTTACAAGTCTCTTAATGGTTTCTATATCCTCTTCATCCATTTCATCAATGAACACGTAGGATGGATTAATATTTTTTTCAACTTCTCCTTCAGGGTCGTATATATAAGAAACTCCACCTGTCATTCCTGCTCCAAGGTTCACACCAACTTTTCCGAGAACAACAACTGTTCCATTTGTCATATATTCACAGCAGTGGTCTCCTGCACCTTCTACAACAGCAACTGCACCGGAGTTTCTAACGGCAAATCTTTCTCCTGCAATTCCTGCTGCGAACAGATGTCCTCCTGTTGCACCGTAAAGGCATGTATTACCCATTATTACGTTTTCGTGTGGTTTTCCTTTGAACTCTTTAGGTGGTTTTATAACAATAAGTCCACCTGTCATTCCTTTTCCTACATAGTCGTTAGCATCTCCGGTAAGAATAAGGTTCAGCCCCGGAACACAAAAAGCTCCAAAAGACTGTCCACCTGTTCCTCTTAAGTTTAGCTCTATTTTTGAAAGTCTTAATCCTTTGTCTCCGTATCTTTTTACAATCTCATGGGCTATTCTTGCACCAACTGAGCGATATGTATTCCTAATTACATAAAATCCTGCAAAGTTTTCTTGTTTTTCTATATATGGAAGAACATCTTTTAGGATTTCCTCATCAAAAGGTTTTTTAGGAGGGTCATTTCTATCCTGAATACATCTAATTGGTTTAGACATATCAGGTTTTTTGATTATGTATCCAATATCAACAAATTTTGCTTTGTAGTGGTCTGCTGGGATTTTTGGTTTTATAAAGTCAACTCTACCTATAATATCATCAAGATGTTTGTATCCCATATCTGCAAGCCATCTTCTAACATCCTGTGCAAGGAACATAAGGTATCTAATTACGTGCTCTGGCTGTCCTGGGAATTTTTCCCTCAGTCTTTCATCCTGAGTAGCAACGCCGACAGGACATGTGTTAAGGTGGCACTGTCTTGCCATTACGCAACCTTCAGCAACCATAAGGGAAGTTCCCAGTCCAAATTCTTCTGCTCCAAGAAGTGCTCCTACAATTACATCTCTTCCTGTCTTTATTTGTCCGTCAACCCTAAGTTTTACCCTTCCTCTCAGGTCGTTATCGATTAAAACCCTTTGAACTTCCGATAATCCCAGCTCCCAAACAGTTCCTGCATGCTTAATAGATGTTAAAGGAGAAGCTCCTGTTCCACCATCATGTCCGGATATATGAATTATATCTGCAAATGCTTTTGCTACACCTGAGGCAATTGTTCCAATCCCTGTTTCAGAAACCAGTTTGACTATAACCTTTGCTTTTGGGTTTATCATTTTTAGGTCATATATAAGCTGAGCAAGGTCTTCAATTGAATAAATATCGTGGTGTGGTGGTGGAGATATAAGGGTTGTTCCAGGTTTTGCTCTTCTTAAAAATGCAATATATGCATTAACTTTTTTACCTGGAAGCTGACCACCTTCTCCCGGTTTTGCTCCCTGTGCAATTTTAATTTCTATTTCTTCTGCAGAGTTTAGATATTCAGGGGTAACACCAAATCTACCTGATGCAACCTGTTTTATCTTTGAGTTTTTGATTGTTCCATATCTTGCAGGGTCTTCACCACCTTCCCCTGAGTTTGATTTTGCTCCAACTCTATTCATAGCCTCTGCTATTGTTTCATGGGCTTCTTTTGATAAAGCCCCGATGGACATGGCAGCTCCAACAAATCTTTTAACAATCTCCTCTGCAGGCTCAACCTCTTCTATAGGGATAGGTGGTCTATCTGATTGTATTTCAAATAAATCCCTTACAGTGACAGGTTTTTCTCTCCACGCATCCTCTGTAAACTTAAGGTATTCTTCCCAGCTTTCACCTCTAACAGCTTTGTGTAAATCTCTAACTGCCAGTGGGTTCCATGAGTGGAACTCACCATCTTTTCTGTGTCTAAACTCTCCACCTGTTGGAACAGATACTTTTTCTGAGGCAAATGCTTCATTAAATTTTATTAATGTTTCCTGTGCTATCTGTTTAACTCCTATTCCTCCAAGCTGTGAAGGAGTTCCAGGGAAGTATTTATCTATAACTTCCTGTCCTATTCCTATTGCTTCAAATAGGCCTGAACCTCTATAACTTTTGATTGTGGCAATTCCCATTTTAGACATTATTTTAAGAAGACCTTCATTTACAGCTTTACGGTAGTTCTCTACTGCCTCTTCAAATGAGAGGTTGAACTTTTTATCTTCCTCAACAAGATTTCTTATGATTTGAACTGCCATATATGGATTTACAAGTGTAGCTCCGTATCCAATAAGGAAAGCAAATGAGTGGGTATCTCTTACCTCTGCTGTATCAGCTATTATAGAAAACTTACTTCTTTTTCCTTTTCTTCCCATGTAGCTATTTACAGCTGCAACAAGTAGCCCCATAGGAATAGGAGCACCTTCTATTGAGATAGCCCTATCTGTAAGAACAATTAGCTCTTTTCCGTTATCAACGGCATCTTCTACCCTTCTGCATATATCATCGATAGCAGGCTCCAATGCATCATCATAAGGATCAAATATAGCGGGTATGATTTCAACTTTACCATCATAAAGCTTAATAAGCTCTTCCATTTCATTATCAAAGATAATCGGAGAGCTGAGAAGCAGTTGTTTTGCATGCTCAGGGGTTTCTGTAAGGAAGTTTTCTTTTTTACCTACATAGGTATTTAAAGACATTACTTTCTTTTCTCTAATTGGGTCAATTGGAGGGTTTGTTACCTGTGCAAATCTCTGTTTGAAGTATGAATATATAAGCTGAGGTCTTTTGGATAAAACAGCTAAAGGAGTATCATTACCCATTGAGTAAACAGGGTCAGCCCCTTTTTCAGCCATAGGTTTTATTAACATATTTATCTGGTCTTTTGAGTATCCAAATGCAACAAGCTCCCTTGTTATATCCTTGTAGTCAACCTCAGGATGTTCTTTTACAGGGATAAATTCTTTTAGGTTCTCTTCAACCCATTCTTTATATGGTTTTCCAGAAGCTACTTTGTCTATAACCTCTTTTGAGAAGTATATTTTCCCTTCTCTGGTATCTATAGCAATTTTATCTCCAGGACCTAATCTTCCTTTTTTCAGTATTTTTTCCTCAGGAATATCAACTGTTCCAACTTCTGAAGCCATTATTACTGTGTCTTCTGTGATTACATATCTTGCAGGTCTAAGACCGTTTCTATCCAGCTTTCCAATAACAACATTTCCATCTGTGAAGGCTATAGCAGCAGGACCGTCCCATGCTTCAAAAATACACGAGAAATACTCATAAAATGCTTTTTCTGTGTCAGTAAGCCTATCATCATTTTCCCACGCCCTTGGAATAAGGGCGTTTATAGCAACCATAGGGTCTTTTCCTGACATAACAAGGAATTCAAGGGCATTATCCAGTGAAGCTGAGTCAGAATCATCATACTTAACTATTGGAAGAATATCTTCTGCCAGCTCACCCCAGATTTCTCTAACGTCTTCTGCTTTTGCATTTATCCAGTTTCTATTTGCTGAGATGGTGTTTATCTCACCGTTATGGGCAAGCATTCTAAATGGCTGTGCCAGTTTCCACTGAGGGAAAGTGTTTGTTGAAAATCTTTGATGAAAAAGTGCTATAGCACTTTCATAATCTTCATCTTGAAGGTCGGGATAAAAGTATTTAAGCCTTGGGGCTGTAACCATTCCTTTATAAACAATTGTTCTGTTTGACAGAGATGGAATATAAAAATCTTTGTATTCTTCCTTTTCAGCAAGTTTTTCTAATCTTTTTCTGAGGATAAAAAGTTCCTTTTCGTAGTTTTCTACTTCTTTTCCTTCTTTTGAGATAAATCCCTGCCAGATAGAAGGCATATTGGATTTTGCAATTACTCCAAGTTCTTCCTCAACTATAGGAACTTTTCTCCAGCCAAGGAAGGTAAATTTTTCATTTATTGTCTTTTCTATTTGTTTTTTTAGCTCTTCTTCTTTGCCTACAGGTAAAAAGAAAACACCTACGGCAAAATCTTCAGGTGCAGGGATATTTATGTTAAGTTTAGAAAGTTCTTTTTCAAAAAATTTATATGGAATGTGGGTTAAAATACCTGCTCCGTCTCCTGTTTTTCCATCGGCACTGACAGCTCCCCTGTGGTCAAGATTTGCAAGGGAAGTTAAGGCATCTGAGACAAGCTTGTGGGATTTAATTCCTTTGATATTTACTATAAAACCAACCCCGCAGGCATCTCTGTCAAAATTGTTGTTTATCATACTGGAACTCCTCAGCTTTTTATTAAACAGGTAAATATTTATTATATATCTGTAAATATAATAATTACAAACTGCCTGCGGAGTTTTTGCAAATAATTCTTAGTTAGAAGCTGTTATTTCCATACCCCTGCGATTTCTGTTCCACATTTTGGACATTTTCCATCTTCAAGATGATTAACCACATACTGTCCTATATGTCCTCTTCTATCTATTACCCTGAATCCACAGGATGGGCAGTATGTAGATTCTCTATCCTCATCATCAAAGTTTCCAACATATACGTAGTTTAGACCTGCTTCTTTACCTATTTCATAGGCTTTTTTCAGTGTTTCAATTGGAGTAGGTGGAACATCTTTCATTTTATAAGCAGGGAAAAATCTGGAAATATGCCATGGAATATTTTTATCCAGTGATGCAATCCATTTTGCAGCTTCTTTCAGTTCTTTTTCGTCATCATTGTATCCGGGAATAAGCAATGTTGTTAGTTCTACCCATATACCCAGTTCTTTTGCATGTTCTATAGCTTTTAAGACCGGTTTTAACCTTGCTCCTACAATCTCTCTGTAAAATTTATCATTAAATGCTTTAAGGTCTATATTCATTGCATCTAGATATGGTGCAAGAGTATCTAAAGCTTCTTTTGTTTCGTATCCACTGGAAACAAACACATTTTTTAAACCTTTTTCTTTTGCAAGTTTCATTGTGTCATATGCATATTCAAAAAAAACAACAGGTTCGTTATATGTGTATGCTACAGAAGGGATATTATTTGTTTTACAAATATTAACAATTGTTTCAGGCATAAGTTGAACACCAAACACTTCTCCGTTATGTGTCTGTGGATGTTGTGAGATTTCCCAGTTTTGACAGAATTTACAGCTCATATTACAACCAACAGTTCCTATTGAAAAAATAGGTGTTCCTGGCAAAAAATGGAATAAAGGTTTTTTCTCAACAGGGTCAACATTATAAGCTGCTGCAAGACCATATGTTGTTAAATATAAATTCCCATCTTCTCCAACCTTTCTAATACCACACTTTCCAAGTTCTCCTTTATCTAAAACACATCTCTGGCTGCAAGCCGTGCATAAAACCTTTCCATCTTCTCTTTTTTTAGACATCCAAGCAAGAACTTCCATTTTTAAATCCTCCTTATATCTTCTTTTGCCGTTTAATATAGGGAAGAAATCTTATAATGCAAGACTAAAGTTTAGCCGGCATATTTGGTGTAAAATATTTAAAATTCCAGATTTAGTGGGGTTAACTTCATGCCAAAAAGAACAGATATCAGTAGAATTCTTCTAATTGGTTCAGGACCAATAGTTATCGGTCAGGCAGCAGAGTTTGATTATTCAGGAACACAGGGAGCAAAAGCCCTAAAAGAAGAAGGATATGAAGTAATTCTTGTCAACTCTAACCCTGCAACAATCATGACAGACCCAGAAGTTGCAGATAAAACCTATATAGAGCCGCTTATAACCCCGGTTATAGAAAAAATAATAGAAAAGGAAAGACCTGATGCACTGCTTCCGACACTGGGAGGACAGACAGCCTTAAACCTTGCGGTTGACCTTTATGAAAAAGGAATACTGGATAAATATAACGTTCAGATGATAGGCGCAAACTACGAGGCAATCAAAAAGGCAGAAGATAGGGATTTATTCAAAGCTGCGATGGAAAGAATAGGTCTTCAGATGCCTAAAAGTGCCGTTGTAAAATCTATAGCAGAAGCCATGGAAGTAATAGAATGGATAGGCTTTCCTGTGATTATCAGACCTTCATTTACCCTTGGAGGAACAGGAGGTTCTATCGCATATAACATAGATGAGTTTTATCCAAAGGTTAAAGCTGGTCTTGAAGCTTCCCCTGTTCATGAGGTTCTCCTTGAGGAATCTGTAATAGGCTGGAAAGAATTTGAAATGGAAGTAATGCGTGACAAAAATGATAACTGTGTTATTATCTGTTCAATAGAAAACCTTGATCCTATGGGAGTTCATACCGGAGATAGTGTAACTATTGCTCCGGCAATGACCCTCACAGATAAAGAATATCAAATGCTCAGGGACTATTCTATTGCAGTAATCAGGGAAATTGGTGTTGAAACAGGCGGTTCTAACGTTCAGTTTTCCCAAAATCCAGAAACAGGACAGTTTTATGTAATAGAAATGAATCCAAGGGTTTCCCGTTCATCTGCCCTTGCTTCAAAAGCAACAGGTTTCCCAATAGCAAAAATAGCTGCCAAACTGGCGATAGGATACACCCTTGATGAACTTCCTAACGATATTACAAAAGAAACCCCTGCATCCTTTGAACCAACAATAGACTATGTAGTGACAAAAATCCCAAGATTTGATTTTGCAAAATTCCCGGAAACAGACCCAACCCTAACCACAATGATGAAATCTGTCGGTGAAGTAATGGCTATAGGAAGAACATTTAAAGAAAGCATTCATAAAGCACTGCGAAGCCTTGAACTTGGCAGATACGGATTTTATATGGGATTGGAAAAAGAAAGCGATGAAAAGATTAAAGAAAATATAGTCAGACCAAATGCAGATAGACTCTGGTATATAGCTGAAGCTTTCCGTAGGGGAATGGAAGTTGAAGAAATTCACCAGCTTTCTCATATTGATAAATGGTTTTTGACCCAGATAAAAGAAATAATAGATTTTGAACAGCAACTTGCAGAAAAAACTCTGGCATCTATAACAGACGAGGAGCTTGAGCAGGCGAAACAATGGGGATTTTCAGACAGAGAATTGGCAAGGCTTTTAAAAACCTCAGAAGAAAAAATAAGAGAAAGAAGACTGAAAGTTTCCTATAAAGTTGTTGATACCTGTGCTGCAGAGTTTAAAGCATACACCCCATATTTCTATTCCTCTTATGAAAAACCTTTTGGCAGAGTTACAGAGGAAGGAGAAGTTGTTAAGTTATTTGATAGTGAGAACCTAGAAGAAAGAGGGAACTAAAACTATGAATCCAAATCAAATAAAAATTCCGGCTATAGCAAAAATATTACCATTTATTTTTATTATCTTTATTATCTTTGCTCTTGTAGCACCACCTTTTGTAATCATACCCAGTGGATACGTTGGAGTTAAGCTACATCTTGGAAAGGCTGACATGGAAGAATTACCTCCGGGACTTAATTTTGTGGTTCCATTTGTAGAAAGAATAATAAAAATGTCTGTCAGAACCCATTCTTATGACCTTAGGGGAGCAAATTCTATAAATTCACTTTCAAAAGATGGTCTAACAATAAACACAGAACTGACGGTTCTATATAAGATAAAACCGGATAAAGCAGCAGAAATTTTTGTTGAGTATGGTCTGGACTATGAAGACAAAATTATAAAACCTGTTATCAGGTCAGCGGTAAGGGATGTTATCGCTACCCTTGACAGTTCACAGGTATATCAGGAAAGGGATCTAATCCAGAAAAAACTTATGGAACAAGTTTCAAAAGAGCTGGCAAAAAGGAATATAATCTTAGATGAGATATTAATCAGGGATATAAAATTACCTAAAAGAGTTGTAGAAGCAATAGAGCAAAAAAGAAGAGCCTACGAAGAGATGCAAAAAATGAAATTTGTTGTTGAAAAGGAAAAACTTGAAGCAGAAAGGAAAAGAGTAGAAGCAAAAGGTATAGCAGACGCTAATAAAATAATAGCCGGCTCTCTGACAAAAGAATACCTGCAATGGAAATTCATAGAAAATATAAAATCATATGCAGAAGGAGATAATAACACAGTAATTCTTATTCCTTATGACCAGCAGATGACTCCTATAATAAACATACCTAACCCAAAATAGTAAGGAGGTTTAAGAAGTGGAAAAAGTTGCAATAGTGAATCTGGATAAAAATGGACATTTCCATGGTGAAGTTGAGGGTAAAGGTTTTGATATCACAGCAACAGGACTTAGAGCTGTAGATTTAATGCTTATTTCTGTAGGATACTGTTTTGGCCTTACAGTTGAGGCATATACAAATCATAAAGGTTATAAAATAGAAAACCTTAAAATAGAAGTTGTAGGAAAAAAACATGAAAAAGAAAACAGATATGATGAGATTACAATAAAGGTTTCATTTGATTCTGACCTTGATGAAAAACAGATAGCTAGAGTGATGGAAATAGGCAAAAGGGGATGCACAGTAAGTAATACAATGTTAAAACCATCTATAATAAAAACTGAATTTATCAAATAAGGAGGGCAAAGTTATGGAAGCAAACACATTTTTCCTGGGAATTATTGCATTATGTATGGTAATTATCACTATTGGACTGTTTATTATGTCCATTGTTGTTGCAATGTTACTTAAACAGGTTGTTGTTCTTTTAATCAGAATTAACACAGATTACAAAGCATTATCTCCAAAAGTTTATCGGATTGTGGAAAATGTGGAATACACTTCATCTATTATGAGTATATTCTCTCTGCTTAAAAGAAGGAAAAAATAGGGGAAACAGATGAGAAGGGATTTTTATTTTTTTGCTGGAGGCTTTATTGCAGGTATTGTGCTTTCTATATATCTGTATAGAAAGCAGAAAAAACTTTTAAAGAAAATATCTTCTTTAGAAGAAAAAGCAAAGGAAATTTCCAAGAGAAGAGTTAAAGAAACTATTGATGAAATAGCAAAATTACTTAGAAAACTCACATCCAGCTCAAAGGGAGTTCCCCTTGATGAAAAAGAGCATATATTAAAAAAAGTAGAAGAAAAAATAAAAAAATTAGAAAAAATCATATAAGGAGGAAGCCATGAGAAGAGGATTAATAATGTTGCTTCTGGGAACTGCCATTGGAGCTGCAGGAGCTTATGCTGCAACACAAAGAAGAGAGGAGCTTTTACAAAAATTAAATGATATACAAAACTCCCTCAAAGAAGCAGAACTCAAAGGTAAAGCAAAAGCGATAGTCACAGACATTTCAGAAAAAGTGAGAACACTCCTGAAGAAAGGAGAAGAGCTCACAGCTAAAGAAAGAGAAGAAGTTCTTGAAGAAGTAGAAGAAAAGATTAAAAAACTTGAGGAAGTAGTAAAAGGTTAAAGGATTTTTGCTTGAAAAAATAAATCCTTACAAGTATTTAGAGTTAGATAAAGGCAGGTCGGTTCTTTATAACTATCTGGCAGCCCTTTATCGGGCTGTTCTGGATTACTTTTTTGAAGGTTTTTCATATCATGCAGCAGCAATATCTTTTTATACTCTTATGTCCTTTTTTCCGCTGCTTATTTTTATAACAGTTGTAGTTTCTTACTTTGCCACAATAAATACACAGGCAATAGTAGAAACACTACAAAAGCTATTTCCTCAAATAACCCAAGAATTTCTTAATCTTCTTGTAACTCTTACAGAAAAAAGAACATTTTTTGGAATTGGTAGTTTAATAATTTCCTTTTATTTTGCCTCAAGTATCTTTACCTCTTTACATTCAGCATTTATACATGTTTTTGAAAATAGGGAAGAAAGTATAAAGAAAAAAGCACTTGTTTATCTGCTTGGTGTCCCAATTTTCACACTAATCCTATTGGGAATTTATTTTATAGGGCTTCTCATATCATTTTTAATAAATCTGATTAAAGAGTTTACCGTTTGGCAGATGCTTTATAAAATTTTATCCGGTATACATTTAGAGTTTTTATTAGATATCTTTGGAAATGTAGGACTTATTGTTCAGCTAATATCATTCGTTTTTATAATGTTTATTCTCTATAAATATCTTGCTCCTCATACGATTTACAACTGGAAAACAGTTTTCAATGTTGGCTTTTTTATTGCAATCTTATTATTTTTGATTTCTCTGGTCTTCAACAAATATATAATTATCGCTTCAAAAGCTAATCCAATTTATGGTGCTCTAAGTGGTATTTTTGCTTTTCTGGCATGGCTTTATCTAAGCTTTGGTATTATTCTAATTGGTGCAAGAATGCTGTATTATCTTGAACAGGTTCAGTCTGAGCCCTAATTTTCCCATTTTTCCAGAGCTTTACGGTCGTATATAGATGAGAATTTATTCGCAAGCCATATAAATGGTTTATACCACCATGGATATGTAATTTCCCTTTTCTTCTGAACAAATGCCTTATAAACGGCTTTTGCAAAATCTTCAGGTGTTGTATTACCTGCAGGAGTCTCAGGAGGTTTTCGGGAACCTAAAGCTCTGCTGGAAAATCCTGTGTTAATTCTACCCACAATTAGATTTAAAACATGAACATTATCTTTTTGAAGTTCTGCCCTCAAACTATCAGAAAAGGCATTTAAAGCATATTTTGTAGCGCAGTAAGCTCCCATACATGGAACATAAAGCTTACCAGCCACTGATGAAACGTTTATTATTGTGCCTTGAGATTTTTTTAACAGTGGCAATAGTTTTTGTGTAAGAAAAACAACCGCAAAGAAATTTAGCTCAAAAACTTTTCTCAGCTCTTCCTCAGATATACCCTCCCATTTTTCATAAATACCAATACCTGCATTGTTAATCAGGATATCTACTCTGTCTGTAATTTTTGTTATTTCTGTGAAAACCCTGTCTATATCTTCTTTTTTGGTTAAGTCTGCCGGAATAAAATAATCTGGATTTGCTTCCCCTTTATTTCTGGAAATCCCGATTATTTTGTATCCATGTTTTTGAAATTCTTCTGATAGAGCTTTTCCAAGTCCTTTTGAAACTCCTGTGATAACTGCGAATTTTTCCATCGGAAACCTTTTCTTATAATAATATCAAATTCTTCAAAATCCGGTGGTTCAATCATTTCAAACTGCTGGAGTATAACCTTTGGAGAAACAATTTTATCCCTGTTTTCCTTAAATTGTCTTTTTATACACTCTTTTAAATCGGGTTTAAAAAATACAGCAATTTTCAGGTAATCCTGTGCTATGCATAAAAATTTATTTCTGGACTTTTTCTTAAGATTTGTATTGTCTATATAGACAATTTTTTTATCTGTATTTAGTAATTTCCTTTTTGCCAGAGGCAGCAACTTTATTCTATTTTCATTTATATATCTATAAACCTTATGGTAATTGTCTGGATTTTCACCGGTTTCTTTTTTAAAAATCTCCATTCTCAAAATATCAAAGGATATATGCTCAATATCAAACCTTTTAGACAATTGCTTATAAAGTGTGGTCTTTCCACTACCGGAAATACCTATAGGCATTATAATTATTTTCTTATCTTTATTGTTTGCTAAAATATTTTCCAGCAACTTCATACCCCATAACTTAGAAAAATTTTAAAAATTTTCAAGGAGAGGAAATGAATAACATAATTAAAAACCTCAGACCTTATCCGATGGAAGAATTAAACAGAATAAAAGCCGAACTAAAGAAAAAAGGGATCAAGATTTATGATTTTGGGACAGGAGACCCAAAGGAACCGACAGATCCAAAGATAAGACAGGCTCTTATTGATGCAGTTCCGGAGGTCAGTCAATATCCTTCTGTTGCAGGGAGAAAAGACCTGCGGGAAGCCATATCAAAATGGTTTAAAAATAGATTTGGAGTTTATCTAAATCCTGATACCCAAATAATCCCATCTAACGGCTCAAAAGAAGCAATATTCCATTTCCCACTGGTTTTTATAAACACAGACATTCCGGAAAAAAGAAAAGTTATTTTCGGAACTCCGGCATATCCGGTGTATGAAAGGGGAACTCTTTATGCCGGTGGTGAACCTGTAACTGTTCCATTAAAAGAAGAAGATAATTTCCTGCTTAGACTGGACAAAATTGATAAATCTATACTGGAAGAAACACAGATAGTCTGGCTTAACTATCCTCACAATCCTACCGGGGCCACAGCTTCACTTTCTTATCTTGAGGATATGTATGGTATTTGCAGGGAATACAATATTATCCTGTGTTCTGATGAATGCTATACAGAGCTTTACTTTGATGAAAAACCTCCTTCTGCTTTGCAGGCAGGAATTGAAGGAGTTGTGGTTTTTCATTCTCTTTCTAAAAGAAGCGGGCTAACAGGATATAGAACAGGCTTTGTTGCCGGAGACAAAAAAATAATCTCAGAATATAAAAAAGGCAGGGCTTCCTTTGGCGTGGCCACTCCGGATTTTATACAGGCTGCGGCCAAGGTTGCATGGTCAGATGAAAAACATGTTGAAGAAAGAAGGAAAATATTTAAGAAAAAAAGGGATATATTCATAGAATTTTTTGATAAAATCGGGCTGGAATATCTGTATCCAGAAGCAACTTTTTACTTCTGGATAAAAGCACCTAAAGACCTGTCTGGGGAAGAATACGCAAAACATCTACTAAATTACGGAATTGTTGTATCTCCCGGCGTTAACTTCTGTGCCGGAATTGAGATTATGAATAATACCTGTCAGTCAAAATATTTCAGAATAGCCCTTGTTCCAACGATTGAGGAATGTAAAGAAGCTGTTAAAGTATGGGAAAAGGCTCACAAAGATTTAATCAGAAATTAATGGTGGGCCCGGGAGGACTCGAACCTCCGACCGGACGGTTATGAGCCGTCTGCTCTAACCAACTGAGCTACGGGCCCAAACGGAGATAATAATATATAACGAACTACTAATATTGTCAATAATTTTTTGGATATAAAAATTTGAGTCTGTCGATCGTAGATTTTTGATCCTTAATTGAGACAAAATCTCACAGGAAAAAAGGCCAAAATTCCAATCTTGATATTGTGTATCAAAGATTTGTCGATCCCCAGGGATTTTTGCGGGATTAGAGGTCGACCGAAAATTAACTCAATTTGACAAGGATTTCAATTTTTCGTATATTTAATTTCAATAAGATATATCAATGGCTATTTGACAACAGAATATGAAACCAATTTCAGGGTTTTTAGAGTGCCTATAAGGAATTGAAACCCGATAAAAACACGAAAAACAGGATAATAGGGGTTAGTTTTTAGAGTGCCTATAAGGAATTGAAATTATCTTTTGCTTTGGCCATTCCACCTTCACCATCATGTTTTTAGAGTGCCTATAAGGAATTGAAATTTTCTTCTTCTTTTTCTAAAAACTCCTCAATTGCAATCTCGTTTTTAGAGTGCCTATAAGGAATTGAAATCAAAGTCTTTCTATAGCTTCTATCCTTATCTGTCTTTGTTTTTAGAGTGCCTATAAGGAATTGAAATGCCGCTACTACTGCCATAATAGCAAGCCCAAGTGGGTTTTTAGAGTGCCTATAAGGAATTGAAACTTCTTCAATACATTCTCAAATGCAGTAGCGAGATGTATTGCGTTTTTAGAGTTCCTATAAGGAATTGAAATAACCATTGCTCTCCGTCATATACTCCGTATTTGTTGTTTGTTTGTGTACCTATTAGGAAGTTTGTTAAAAAACAATAATCAACGGTAATTATGGAACTGAAAGAAGCACTTAAAAGATTAATAGACCTAAAAGGAGAAAGAGATAAAATTAAAGAGGCTTTAATGCCCAGATGGGAAGACGGTAAGATTATAAAAATTTGCGACCCTAATCTATAGCAAAAACTAAATGAAATAGAAGCACAAATGAAGCCTTTATTGGAAATTTTAAGTGTTGAGCTTGGAATAAGTGATACAACCCTGTGGACAAATCCAGAATTTGTATGGGATAAACGCTTTGGAAAAAATAAAAACAAGGATTAATTTTTATAAAAATCTAGGCTAAAATTTTTATCATCAAAATTTTATTATTTAATCTCCGTTTCTAGCTATCTCTACTTTATTAACTTCCAATCACGAAATCACTCTATACCACCATCTTATGATATTCCTCTTTGAAAAATCCCCATTCATCATTTAAAAATTTGGCATATAAATCAGCCGGATTTTCCTGTAAAATTAAAGAATAAAGAGGATTAAAGATGGAAATAAAGAATAAAAACATTTTAATAACAGGTAGTGCTAAGAGGATAGGAAGGGAAATAGCCCTTTATCTCGGAAAAGCAGGAGCAAATATAGTTGTCCATTATAGAACTTCGCAAAAAGAAGCACAGGAAGTAGTTGATATCCTCAAAAGCTACGGAGTCAAATCAATTGCCCTTCAGGCTGACCTTGAAAAAACACAAGATGCCCTTAAACTTGCAGAAGAAGCCATCAAACATTTCGGACATATAGATGTGCTTATTAATAATGCTTCTATTTACTACCCGATAGAACTGGATAAAACCACAGAAGAAGATTTAGATAGATTTTATAACGTTCATGTAAAATCTGTATTCTTCCTATCAAGAGAACTTGGAAAAATAATGCATAAAAGAAAAGAAGGGAGAATAATCAATATCTCAGATTACAGTGCCCTTAGACCTTACAAAGATTACACTGCCTATACAATATCAAAAGGTGCTATGCTAACCCTTACAAGAGCTTTTGCAAAAGAACTTGCTCCTTATGTCTTGGTAAATGCAATATTACCGGGACCTATAGTCCCCGCTCCAGAATATGAAGACATGGAAACTCCACTGAAAAAAACACTTCTCAAAAAATGGGCAGGAGAACAGGAAATAGCCAAAACTGTTGAATTTTTAATAAAATCAGATTTTGTAACAGGCTCTTTCATACCAGTTGAAGGAGGAAGGCTAATTTGCTGAAAAATACAATAACATTTTTAGGCACCGGTGGCGGCAGGGTTGTTGTTTTTAGACAGATAAGACATTCAGGGGGAATGTGGCTTAATCTGGAAGGGGTTAATATCCTGATTGACCCGGGTCCCGGCAGCCTTGTAAGAATATTTGAACATGGATTTGACACAAGGGATATAGACATTATAGTTGTGTCCCATAGACATCTTGACCACTCTGCAGACCTGAACTCTGTTTTAGAATCTGCAACAGAAAGTAAGAAAAAACCAAAAGATGTGCTAATAGCTCCAATTGATGTGGTAGAAGGAGAAGACCCGATACTATTAAAATATCTCAGGGATTCATTTTCCCAATATATTCAGCTTAATGACCAGACAGATTTTGAATACAAAAATATAAAAATAAAAGGCAGAATTAAACATATACATCCAGGCGCTGAAACCTATGGTATAGAATTCTATTCTAACGATAAAAAAGTCATATATGTCCCATGTGGAAAATTTTATGAAGGAATGCTTGAAGGATATTCAGAAAATGCTGACCTGATGATTTTCAATACAACTTTTCCCCATAGAACAGAAAAATATTACCATCTATCCGCTGATGATGTTGAATTAATGCTTGAAAGATATAAACCTAAAAAAGCCGTAATTACACACTTTAGTCTTGCTATGCTAAAGGAAGAACCTGATAAAATTGCAGCAAAACTGCAAAGGAAAACAAATATTCCTGTCATAGCGGCTTATGATGGAATGAAGATACAAATTTAGGGGTGTAATAGATGAAAGGAATTATTATTGGTGGAGGAATTATCGGACTATCTATAGCCAGAGAGCTTCATAAAAATGGATATGAAGTTGCTATTATTGAAAACTTAAAAATAGGAAGAGGTGCTTCCTGGACAGCTGGAGGAATGCTGGCACCTCAGGCGGAAGGCCTTGAACCCGGGGATTTTCTGGATTTTTGCCTTGATAGCAGAGATATGTATAGCAGCTTTGTAAGGGATATAGAAAGGGATGTTCATCAGGAAGTTGGATACTGGAAATGCGGAATACTATGTCCGGCATTTTCTGAAGAAGAAGAAAATGAGCTTAAAGAAAGAATTGAAAAATACAAACAACTTGAATTAACAGGACAATGGCTGGATAGAAAAGAATTAGAAGATATCTACCCATCACTGGGAAAAGAAATCAGAGGAGCAGCTTTATTTCCTGACGATGCACAGGTGGATAACAGGCTATTGATGGTTGCATTTGAAAAATATGCCCGCTCAAGGGGAATAGAACTTTATGAATTTACAAAAGCAGAAGAAATAATCCATAGAAACGGTAAATTTGAAGGAGTAAAGACAAACAGAGATTTTATAGAAGGTGATTTTTGTGTTATAGCGGCAGGTGCATGGACAGACACACTTTATAAAAGCCATGTATTTCCAATAAAAGGAGAAATGGCAGCCATTGATATTACCCCGAAAGACATTGATAGAGTTATATTCGGTTCAAGGGCTTATTTAATACCAAGAAAGGACTACAAAAGGCTGGTAATAGGTGCAACTGAAGAAATGGTAGGATTTAAAGATGGTAATACAGTAAAAGGCCTTATGCAGCTATTTAATGGATTAAAAGATACACTGCCACATCTAATAAATAAAAATATTCAGGAAACATGGTTTGGGTATAGACCGGCAACACCTGACTTTTTACCGGTAATAGGCAAAACTGATATAAAAAATCTTTATGTGGCAACAGGACATTACAGAAACGGAATTCTCCTCGCCCCTGCAACAGCAAAAATAATGTTTGACCTTATAGATAAAAATATAGAAAGTTTTTATCTGGAAAAATTTTCTGTTAAGAGGTTTGAAAAATAATATGGGCAGACTTGATAAAGTAAAACCTTTTATTGTAATGGACATAGTCCGGGAAGCTGCGAAGTTTGAGGATACTGTTCATTTTGAGATAGGAGAACCTGACCTTCAGCCTCCACCAGCCGTATGGGAGATGGCAGAAAAAGCCGTCAAAGACAGACTAAATCATTACACAGAAAGCTTAGGTCTAATTCAGCTAAGGGAACAAATATCCGAGTTCTATCTCCATAAGTATGGTGTTGAAGTATCCCCTTCAAGAATTGCCCTTACAGTCGGAACTTCAGGTGCATTTCTTGTTGCTTATTCTATACTTCTTAATGACGGGGATAAAATAGCCTTACCTGACCCATCTTATCCATGCTATAAAAATTTTGCCCATATCCTTGATATAAAACCTGTTTTAATCCCTGCCGGAAGAGAAACAGATTATCAACTAACTGTTAGTGCTCTTTCAGAATACAAAGATATAAAAGCAGTTCATATCTCTTCTCCTGCAAACCCAATTGGAAATTTATACTCAGAAAAAAATTTGAAAGAGTTAGCTGAATATTGCCAGGAAAATGGTATCTATTTTATTTCAGATGAAATATATCACGGGCTTGTTTATGAAGGAAAGGAACATACAGCCCTTAAATTTTCAGACAAAGCTATCGTGATTAACGGGTTTTCAAAATATTTCTGTATGCCGGGATTTAGACTTGGATGGATAATCCTCCCTGAAGAACTTATTAGAAAAGCTGAAATAGTTATGCAAAATGTTTTTATATCTCCACCGACTATAAGCCAGTATGCAGCTTTAGGGGCTTTTGATTATCAGCATTTAGAAGAAAACAGAAAAATTTTCCTTGAAAGAAGAAACTTTTTATACTCGCAGCTAAAAGAAATATTTGAAATAGACGCCCTTCCACAAGGGGCGTTTTATATCTGGGCTAATATAGAAAAATATTCTTCTAACTCTTTTGAATTCGCCAGAGAATTACTGGAAAAAATCCATGTAGCAGTCACTCCGGGAGTTGATTTTGGTAATTACAAAACCGATAAATACATAAGATTTGCATATACACGGGACATAAACCATATGAAAGAAGGAATTAAAAGACTAAAAGAATATTTAAAATCCTAAACTGAAAATTATATATTACTTAACTGCCGAAGTTTTTCTTCTAATTGTGGCGGAATTATAACTTTTAATCCATCTTTTTTCTTTTCGTAATAGATAATATCTACAGCTATTTCTTCCGGTAACATTTCTTTTTGTTTATAAGTGATTGGCTTTAGACTAACAGGTATATTTCCTACATATCCATCAATACCTTTGCTTTCTTCTTCAGGAGTTGAAAGTTTGTAGTTTAATTTAAATTTATCGGCAATCTTCTTTAAAATAGCTTCTTGAAATTTTAATCCAATAAACGTTTTAATAATTACCAAATCCCTAACCCATTGGCGAACTAAATTTTCATCTATTTGGCTAATAACTTCCCTAAAATTATTAATCATTTCTACTATTTTCTTAGTTGCCTCATCTATAGCTTCTGGATGTTTATCCATATACCATTTTTCCCATTCCTCAATGGATTTGCCTGTAAACTCTTTTATTAACTCACTCATCTGCCCTACCACTTTAGGCCTTGTTGCCTGAGCATTTTGATTTGCAAGATTTATAATTTGAGTTGCATATTTAGGGAATTCTGGAGTTTCTATATTTAAAAGTTTCCTTATTTCCTCATTTTTTATTTTAAATTCCATAAACTTTTCCTTCTAAACATTAATATAATTGTCCAATTTTATAAATTTATTCTTCAAGTCAAATTCAGAGTCTATATCAACAGAAGCAAACCCTTCTTTTAATAGATATGCGTTTATAAATATTTTATTTTTTAAATATACATAAGCCTCAACTGAATCTTTATTATCTATCTTATATCCTTTATCAAATTTAAGATAAATATCTTTTTTCAGCACATACTGTTTTAAATATGAAATTGTATCTTCCAAATTTTTAATAATAATCCCTCTAAATTTTACCGTAAGCCCTGTATTTAACTTCAATCTTCCGTCATCTAATATTTCAACAACTTTATAAAATTCATTTTTACCAAATTTGAGTTTTTCTGGTTCTATAACGGGTTTTGCATCTTTTATCCTTGGACTATAGTCAACAGGCTCTAACACTGTCGGCTTTTCTCTTTTAATTATTTCTACCTTTTTATTTAGCATATCCAATCTACTACAAGGCAATTTTTGTTTTATAATTTTCAAGAAATCTCCATTTATTTCGTATCCAATTGCATTTCTGTTTAATTCCAGAGCAACTTTGGCAGTGGTTCCACTTCCAAGAAATGGGTCAAGAACTGTCTCTCCAACAAAAGAAAACATTTTTATTATTCTTTTTGGTAATTCTTCCGGGAACATTGCTTGATGCTCTATTTGCCTTGCACCTGCAAAATACCAATGACCGGAAAAATATTCTTTCCATTCTTCTTTGGATAATTTTGATTTTTCTTTAATTTCTTTATCTACTTTTTTACTTTTTCCAGGTTTCTTAAAAATAAGTATATGTTCATAATCTATTTCTATCATACCATTTGGAGGATAAGGATAAGAACCCATTACATTTGCACCACCTGTTGTATTCATAGTAGTCTTCTTCTGCCATATAATAGAGCCCATGTAATCAAATCCAATATCTTCACATTGCGCTATTACTTCTGCATGCAAGGGAATTATCTTATACCTACCATAAACTATAGACCTTGCAAATTGGTCTCCTATGTTAATAATTAGTCTTCTTCCCGGTTCTAATACCCTATAAGATTCTTTCCAGACTCTATAGAGGTCTTTTAAATACTCATGAAGGGTCTGGCCATATCCGATTTGATTTTCTTTTCCATAGTTTTTTATAGACCAATATGGTGGTGAGGTGACTATCAGCTGAACAGAATTATCTTCAACCTCTAACATCTTACGGCTATCACCTATTATTATCTTAGCCAAATTGTTCATATTTTCCTCTAAAATTAAATTTTATTATCTTTTTACTGTATTTCTATTTTGTATTTTTCTTTATACAGTTCTTTGAATTCTTCCAATTTTTCTTCATAGCCCTTTCTTCCCATAAGAGCATAAGTAAAGTTCTTCCCTTCTTCAACAGCTGGCTGGTCAAATGGATTAATCTTATACAGATATCCTGAAAATCCTGTCGCCAGCTCATACATATAAATCATCATTCCAATATTGTAAGCAGAAAGCTTATCCATAGAAATAGTTATATTTGGCACTTTGCTTTTTATTAAAGCGGCTTTAGTTCCAAGTAGTTCTTTGTTTAAAATCTCATGAAGAGAATGTCCAGAGAGATAAGATATATCTTCCGGTAAATCCTCTGGAATTTTAAAGTCTTCCTCCGTCTCTTCTATCTGTATAAATGTTATGATTTTGTCTCTTATGCCTTCTCTGTAAAGCTGTATCTGGGAATGCTGGTCTATTGTGCCTATAGCCTTAACAGGTGTCTGTCCAAGGCCATCTTTACCAAGGCTTTCTGCCCATAGCTGTCTATACCAGTCTACAAAAGATGATAATTTTTCTGCATAAGGCATCATTACAGAAATTGTTTTCCCTCTTCTCATATTAGCTATGTAATGGGTAAGAGCTATCAAATATGCCGGATTATGCTCAACATGCTCCTCAATGGAGCATATCAAGTCCATTTTCTTGGCACCTGACAGCAGCTCATCTATATCTATTCCCACAACTGCAGCAGGCAGAAGACCAACGGGAGATAAAACAGAAAATCTACCACCTACTTTAGGTGGAATATCAAACATTTTTATACCTTCCTGATTTCCAAGTTTACGTAAAAAGCCCTTTTCCGGGTCTGTGGTAAAAACAAGATGTTCCTTGTATTTATCCCCAAGCTCTTTTTTAAGCATTGATAAAATTATTGAAAAATTGGCAATGGTTTCTACAGTTGAACCTGATTTTGTTACCACATTAAAACAGGTTTTTTTAATATCTATCTGTTCTAAAACAGAAGCAAAAACAGCTGGGTCAACATTTTCAAGGGCGAAAAATTTAGGGCTATTTTTCAGGTTATAGTTCAGGTCTGTTAAGCTTTCAAAAAGCATTTTAGCTCCAAGCGATGAACCACCTATCCCTATAAGAACAAAATACTCAAAATTTTCCCTTATATGCTGTGCATAATCTTTTATTTCCTGTGTATCCTGATAAGGAAGCTTACAAAAATAAAATTTTCTGTCTTTTTCCCTCTGGATTATTGAATGGGTTTCAACAACAAAATGTCTAAATGATAAGAGTTCTTCCCTGAGAATACCATCTCTTTCCCCGATAACCTCTGCCATAACATTGGTGTAATCTATCCTTATCAACTCCGCCTCCCTTACATGTATTTCTTAAGCACTTCAGGTATTTCAAAATCTCCGTCTTTAGTTTGATAATTTTCCATTATTGCAAGGAGAGTTCTGCCGACGGCAAGGCCTGAGCCGTTTAATGTATGGACAAACTGATTTTTACCCTCTTTATCTTTATATCTGATTTTTGCCCTTCTGGCCTGAAAATCCTCTGTATTTGAACAGGATGATATTTCCCTGTATCTATTCTGGGAAGGTATCCAGACTTCTATATCGTATGTTTTAGCAGCTGAAAATCCTAAATCTCCTGTGCAAAGTTCCACAACTCTGTAGGGAATTTCCAGTAGTTGTAATACCTTTTCTGCTTCATTAACCAGTTTTTCCAGTTCAAGATATGAATCCTCAGGTTTGACTATTTTTACCAGCTCAACTTTATCAAACTGGTGTTGCCTTAGAATACCTCTTACATCTTTACCATGGGAACCTGCTTCCCTACGGAAACAGGGAGTATAGGCTGTATAGTATTTGGGTAAATCTTCCTCTTTTAATATCTCATTTGCATGAAGGTTTGTAAGGGAAACCTCTGCTGTTGGCAAGAGGTATAAATCCTCATCACATATTTTATATAAATCTTCCTCAAATTTTGGAAGCTGACCTGTTCCTGTGAGTATCTCAGGTTTTACCAGAACCGGAGACCATACCTCTGTATAGCCGTGTTCCTTCGTATGAAGATCAAGCATAAAGTTTATCAAGGCTCTTTCTAATCTGGCAGCCTTATCATACATGACCGTAAATCTGGAACCTGAAAGCTTTGCACCCCTTTCAAAATCCAGAATTCCTAACTTTTCTCCTATCTCCCAGTGGGGAACAGGCTCAAAATCAAATTTCCTTGGTTCTCCCCATCTGCGAACTTCAACATTATCTTCTTCATCTTCTCCGATAGGAACTGTAGGATGGGGAATGTTTGGAATACTAAGCAGTAGTCTGTTGAATCTATTTTCTATTTCTTTTAATTCTTTTTCCAGTTGTTCTATTTTTTTATTTTTTGCATGGACTTCTTCTTTTGCTTTTTCAGCTTCTTCTTTTTTTCCTTCCCTAAATAACTGGCCTATCTCCTTTGAAAGTTTATTTTTTTCTGCCTTTAGCTGCTCTACCTCTTTTATTATGCTTCTTCTTTCTTCATCAATGTCCAGCAGCTCATCAATCATTTTTGCATAAACTTTGTCCCTTGTTGAAAGTCTTTCTTTTACATAATCTGGTTTTGTTCTGATTAACTTTATGTCTAACATGGCCTCTCCTATTTGGCATAGATGTCATTTAG
Source organism: Persephonella sp. (assembly GCF_027023985.1). Lineage (NCBI taxonomy): Bacteria > Pseudomonadati > Aquificota > Aquificia > Aquificales > Hydrogenothermaceae > Persephonella > Persephonella sp. Next base: position 46,584 of record NZ_JALVTW010000008.1, read on the forward strand.
TTTTTTAAGAATTCTTTCTTTAAGGGGAAGTCCTTTTTCTGCTTCTTTCATTAATGCCTGAACATTATTTTTCAGCTGGATACATTCCTCAAAAGGAAGTTGTTCATCAACACATCTATTATCAACAACCCTTTCTGCAAACTCCAGATATTGTATGGCTTTTTGATATTCTCCTTTTGACATGGCATCTTTAGCAGCATCTTCAAGAACTTTTTCATATTCGGGTTCAATCTTAAGGTGGTAGTTTATCTTAAGACCCTCTATAAAGTAATCTGCAGCGGTTCTTATATCTCCTTCATCTGCAGCTTTCATAGCTTTTTTGAAATATATCTTTGCCATATCTGTAAAATATTTTTTCTCTTCAGGGGTAAGGGTGGCTGCTTTTTTCAGGTCTTCTATTGCTTCATCATACTTGCCGATAGCTTCATAGGCCTTTGCCCTGAGATAGTATCCATCAACCAGATATTTGTTATCTTCAAGGGCTTTTGAGAGATTCTCAATTGCGGCTTCATAGCTTTTTGCATTCAGGAATATCTTTCCAAGGTTGTAGTAATACTTGTAATCTCCACCTGTTGTTACCTTGTTCAGATATTCCATAGCCTTCTGGTCATTGCCCCTCTGTATCTCTATCTGAGCGAGATATGAATAAACTTCCTTGAAATTAGGGTTTAGCTGGGCAACTTTAAGAAAATCTTCTTCTGCCTCATCAAGTCTATCAAAATAGAGATAAACCTTACCCCTTTCAAAATAGGCTTCCCAGTAATCAGGCTTTAATTCAATAGCCTGTGTAAAATCTCCTATTGCTGTTTCAATTACTTCATCATTAAGGTCAGTTGTAGCTACTTTTCCCCTCCAAAAATGAACCTCAGGCATATCCGGTGCCTGCAACAGTGCATCATCCAGATAAACCTGTGCCATTTCATAATTTTCACTGTCGTAAGCAAGTTTTGCTTTTTCAAGTAGTTGAAGAACTTCTAAAGATGCCATGTCTCATCCCTCCATTTAAATAAAGGAAAGCTGATATAATTTTACTACTATCCTTCATAAAAGATAAATATAATGAAAAAAGATATAATCACCATACTTGTTGTTTTTGCCATAATAATTTCCATTTTTTCATTGATAGGTCTGACAATTTCATTTTTCTGGAAAAAGAGAACAGTAATAGCAAAACATTACGGTATTCAACTTGAGGATGATTGTAGCCTATATTTTGGGGAACTTCATTGCAGCTATATAAAAGCAAAGGCAGAAAATAAGTTTAATGTATCAATAAAAAATCTTGATGCATATTTTAATCTACTAAATCTGATACGAAAGAAGCCATTTATTGAACTTTATGTAAAAAATGCAGATATTTCAACTATTGTCCAAAAAAAAGGCAAGAAAACCCGGAAAATCAAAACAAATCCTTTTAAATATATATTTTTTACCTTGTATTTTATAAAATCAGATATAGACAATCTAAATCTAAAAATTCAGTTTCCAAATAAAAAAAACCTGAAAATTAAGGATTTTTCACTGGAGAATAGTTTTAATGAATTTTCAACAAAAAAACCATTTTTTGTAATATTTGACGGTCTGACTGCAAAATTTGAGGAGATTTCAGGTTCCATAGACCCTGAAAGTATTTCTGTAAACAGGGGCATTGCCTATATAGACAAAGGTAAATTCATTTTTAATGGAAATTTTAATTATAAAGGGGATTATGATTTTAGCGGCAACTACAAAGGTAAAGAACTTGTCTTACAAAACCTCAGTCTGAAGGGCTGTAATATATCCTTTAATCTAAGTCAGCAGGGAACCAAAAAAACAGGAAACCTAAATTTTTCATTTGACTGGATTGCTTACAAAAAAAGCAGTATAGATAACATAAAAGGTAAGCTAAACTATGCCGGTGAAGAAAGATTAAAAGGGAAACTCCTTTTAACCGCTGCAAATCTAATTAGCGGTAATCTAAAAGCTACAACTATATCATTATCCCAAAATTTTGATTATCTGCTGAAAAGCCATGTTTTTGTTTCTTCAGGAAATGGATACATAAAAAGCATTCAAATAAAGAATTTTTTAATTCCTGAAATAAAATCCGTCCTTAAACTCTCTCTGAAAAACAGAAAAATCCATATAACTGGAAATGCTTCTTCCAAAAACCTGAAGTTATCCTTTGACTACAAAAACAACCGTATTAAACTCTCCCTGAATAAAACGAAACTTTCCGAACTTTATGCCTTTTTAGGAAAACAGATACCTGTAGAATCCCTTATAACCGGAAATATTCAGGTTAATCTAAAAAATAACCTGACCACAGTTAATTTGAATCTTGATTCTCCTAATATCTATGGAATTCAGTATGACAAAGGCAGCATATACTCTGAAATAAAAAACAAATCCCTTTCAGGCATATACACCCTGAAACTTGAAAAACAGGATGGTTTTGCTTTTCTCAACGGTAGCTTTAACAAAAACTATCTGGAGGGGGATTTTTCATTTGAAAATCTAAATCTATATCAGCTAACCTTCGGTGAAAGATTTAAATTCGGTGGTATTCTTGATGGGAATGGACATTATGCAGGAGCTCTACCTGACATAAGTATAAACCTTTCAGGAATAGCTCAAGAATTTTATTATGACAAAATTAAACTAAATCAGGTTTCTTATCTGATTAACTACTCTCAGCAGGAAAGGAAACTTGATGTTTCATTTAGCAAAGATAATCAGCTTGATGGAAAACTGAATATTGCATTTTTGCCATTCCAGTTAGACCTTGAAATAAAAGCAAATAATGCGGACTTAAAACCAATAAATCCTTTCCTTACAGAAAAGATTCCCGTCCTATTCTCAAACATAAAACCTGAACAGATATCCGGTAATCTACTTTTCTCAATTGTGGATAAAAAATGGCAGCTTGAATATAACTTTTTAGATGGTCAGGTTTTTATCCCGGCAACTGAAAGCCGTCTTCATTTTAGTTCAAAAGGAAAATTATCCCCATCTGATATAAAAATACAGGCCTTAATACATGGCAAAAATGTAAAACTCAGGGAATACACTGTCCAATCTATAAAAGGGCTGTTCCATTTAAAAAACAAAAATGGATTTTTAAATCTTCAAGCTAAGGGATTATCTGATTTTAATAAAAGTATTCTAAATGCAAACACCAGGTTTAACCTTAAATCCCAGACAATAAACGGTAAAGCTTCTTTACTTCTTGAAAAAAATGGATTTAAAAATAACCTAAATATTATTTTTGCAGGAAATCTAAAGGAAATAAAAGGAAAACTAACAGAAGAAGGTAAGCAAGGTAAAAGCGTATCTATAAAAACCACCGTTAATTTTAAACTGAAAAAAGACAAACAGTTTGTAAATCTGAATATCTCTTCTGATAAATTTGCCATAATGCTACCGGAAGACCTTAATATTTATTTGATGAATCTTAAAGGAAGCTTAATTGTCCCTGTTAAAAATCCAAAACAGTTTGAAGGCAAGCTAAATCTCCAGAAATTTGCTATATCTCAGAAATACCTTTATTTCTTTGATTCCTCTGCAGTTAATATGTCAATAAAAAATGGGGTTATCACAGCACAGCCTATCAGCTTTGCAGGAATCATAAAAGGAAAAATAAACAAATTTATTTTCAAGCCCCTTGACAGCTATATGGAAATAAACTCAGAAGGCACTATAAACAGAGATTTTCTTTCTGTTTTTCTAAAATATGTAAATACCTCTGGAGACTTGCAATACAGTTTTGATTTTTCAGGAAAGCTCCAAAACTTTGTTAAAAATGCAAAAATCAAAATATACTCTAAAGACTTAGGGGTAAAAACCGCATACACAATAGGAATTCTTAGAGTAAAAGATGCATTGTTATCAATGGAGAATGGAAAAATAAAAATATCCATTTCAGGTAAAAGTCCAAATGTTTCCCTTGGGGAAAGTTTTTTTGATATCAATGGAAATGGTTATCTACCTAAGAATGTATTCAGGGTTAATATAAACTCCCAGTTTTTACCTGTTAAATATATGAACATAATTTCCGGAAATGTAAATACAGCCTTAAAAATAAAATCTTTTATGAAAAATAAAGATACCTATTACAAAGTATCAGGGAAAATTACGGCTACAGGAAGAGTTAAACTGGAAAAAGATATGCAAGACCGGTTCAAAAAAGAGGAAACACCGGAAAGCCAGCAAAAAAATTTCCTGAAAAAAATTCTCCTTAATATAGGTTTAGAAAGCTATATACCGGTCTATATATACGGAAGCTGGGGAAAAGCATACGGCGAATTTAAACTTAAACTGACGGGAACAGCTGCAAAGCCTGTTATAAATGGTAATCTGAGTATAATCTACGGCGAAATCTTCTTTATGAGAAATAAATACAATATAGATTTCGCCAATATCAAATTTATAAACAGTGAACCTTATATATCTGCAAGAATTTCAACATCCATAGCAGAAACATTTATATTTATAGATGTTACAGGTTCCCTGTATCAGCCTAAGATTAATTTCTCATCCAGTCCTCCAAAATCAAAGGATGAGATACTGTCCATACTACTATTAAGGGATACTCCATCTGCACTTGAAAATATGCCTATATTCCAGACTATTGGAAAAATCATATATGCCCTGCTGCCGTTCAAATCTAAAAACCAGCGGGGGCTGTTTAATACCGGATTTGAGATAAACATACTTCCCCAGTATTCGCCTTCTACCGGTATATCTGCATCTATATTTGCCAAAAGGAATATAACAAGGAGAATATTTGTTGCCCTTTCAAAGCCTCTGGGGGAAATAGAAGAAGAAAAAATGGTTGGATGGTATAGCTTCGGATTTAGAATAAGGGAAAGGTCTTCATTCCAGTATAAATGGTTTGAAACTGGTAATCAGGAATTTGATATAGTTTTCAACTTCCCCTTTGATTTTTGAGAAAGCTCCATAAAGTTTTTAAGTAGTTTTTTTCCGTATTCTGTAAGAATAGATTCCGGATGAAACTGGACACCCCAGATTGGATATTTTGTATGCTCTATGGCCATTATTTCATCATCTTCTTTAGTCCATGCAGTTATTTTAATGTCTTCCGGTAGCGTTTCTTTATCTATAACAAGGGAATGATATCTAACTGCTTTAAATGGAGATGGTATTCCTTCAAACAATCCTTCTCCTGTATGGTAAATATCCGAAGTTTTCCCATGCATAAGGCATTTTGCCTTTACTATCTTTGCCCCAAAAGCTGCTCCGATAGACTGATGACCAAGACATACACCTAAAATCGGGTAAATACCTTTAAACTCCTTTATAACCTGAACAGAAATACCTGCTTCATTAGGTGTGCAAGGTCCCGGTGATATAACAATAGCATCAATATCATCAAAGGATTTTATATAGTCAATATTAATTTCATCATTTCTTTTAACTAAAACATCTGCCCCAAGCTCATAAAAATATTGAACTATGTTATATGTAAATGAGTCGTAATTATCTATCATAAATATTTTCATCTGCATTACCCCAAAACAGATTTTCCAAAATATATTTTATTCTGAGTCTTTTTTCAAGAAAAATATTTCTTGATTATCTCATCAACTGGCAAAGGTCTTGAAAAGTAATAACCCTGCCCATAATCAATTCCGAGTTCAAATAATGCATTGAGTATCTCTTCATTTTCAACGAATTCTGCTATTGGAATTTTTTCCATATCTTTGCAGAACGAAACCAGATGTTTGGTAAGTTTGTAATACTTCTCACTATCCGGTAATTGTCTGATAATTGAACCATCCAGTTTAAGATATTTTGCATCTATATCGGTTATGTAATAAAAATCTACATATCCGGCTCCAAAATCATCCAGGACTATCTGATACCCTGCTTCAATTAACTTGTTTAGATTCTTTTTCAGAGATTCATAATTATGAATTTCTTCTGTTTCCAGAACTTCTAATTTCAATCTACTAATTACATCTTTATCTGCCGAAAGCAGTAAGTCCACAGTAGTTTCATTGATAAAATCGGAAGGTGACATATTTATACTGATAATAAGCTGAGGATACTTTTTCAGAGTTTGTAGATTATACTCAATAATTGCCTTTGTAAATTTTGAATACATAAATGTTCCTTTAATTAGGTCAACAAATTTGGGAGGTGGAAGATATTTTCCTTTATGGTAAATTCTGGCAAGGGCTTCAAAATACAGAGGTTTTATGGTTCTTATATTAATAATAGGCTGATACCAGCATTCTATTTTTTTATTTTCTATAATCTCTTTTAACTCAGCCAGAGTAATACTCTCTTTATCATCCTTACTTGAGTATATTTCAACTCTATCTCTACCACTATTTTTTGCTTTATATAATGCTATATCTGCCTTTTTAATCGCATCATTTAAATCCCTTGATTCATCGGTTTCAAGATTTACACCTATTGAGGCAGTTATATTTATATCTCTGTATTTATGACTCCTTATTTTCTGAAGTAATTTTTCCGCAACATGAACTGCCCATTTACCCTCTGTATCATCTGAGCTTTTCTTTAGTAAAATTAAGAATTCCTCACCACCATATCGAACTATATAATCTCCACCACGTAGATTTTCTTTTAGAATTCTGGCAACATTTTTGAGAATTTCATCTCCAACCTGATGCCCATATGTATCATTAACATTTTTGAAATAATCTACATCAAGCAGTAAAATAACGTAATCATTTAGATTTAATGAATTTTGTAAATTTTCAAGATAACTTCTATTGTGAACTCCTGTAAGGGTATCAACATATATTTTTTCTTTAAGAACAACATTTTTATAAAAAGAATATCCACTAACAAGGATTAAGACTATTATAATTCCTCCTGCAAATATCAATGTTTTTTTGATATAACCTATAAGCCTTTTAATTTCTTTAAGAGCTTCAAACGAAAAATCAGCAATAAGAACAGATTTCACTTGTCCATTTTGTATTATCGGTAAATAATAGGTTATTCCTATTGTATTTATATCCTTATGAATTATCACTTTATCATTTTTTTCTCTAAAAGCTTGTTGAAGAATTTTTTCTTCTTCTTTTAAAGGTATAAATGGAAAGCCCGGAAAGAATTTTTCATTCTTATTACTTACATCAAGTAAATATCTGTATTTATTTTTATCCCTAAAAATTAAAAAGATATACTCAAGCCTATCTGACAGGAACACAGATAAAGCTTTTGAAAGAGAAGTTCTATAATTATTATCCTTTAAAGTTTTTTTAATAAAATCCTCTTTAGGAATATACATATTTATTGTATTTTTTATAGCATTTATTACATCTATGGTAGAAATATGAACTATTCTGTGCTCAAGTTTGTTTTCTATATCTGGAATAGCTTTA